>CAZZMT010000023.1:0-2297 GCA_964655395.1 uncultured Candidatus Bathyarchaeia archaeon
AGAAAACCTCAAAGAAGAATTTTTCGACGTAACAGAAGTTTTCCAGCAAACCGGCTGCAAAGTCCTCAGAAAAGCCATAGAAAAAGGCCACCGAATCCTCGCCGTAAAACTTCCAAACTTCGCTGGCTTCCTCAAACGGGAACTTATGCCCGGCATCCGCCTTGGAACAGAAATGGCTGACCGAGCCCGCTTCTGGGGACGTGTAGGCGGAATATTCCACACAGACGAGCTTCCAGCCTACGGTATAACAGCCCAAGAAGTTGAAGCCTTAAAACGGGCAGTGGCCGCTCAACCTTCAGACGCGGTGGTTTTCGTTGCAGACACGCCGGAAAACGCTGCAGAAGCCTTGAAAGCTGTGATGGAGCGGGCCCGCGAAGCCTTAAAAGGTGTTCCAGAAGAAACCCGCGCTGCCAACCCAGACGGCACAACCCGCTACATGAGGCCACGCCCAGGAGCAGCCCGCATGTACCCGGAAACAGATATACCGCCAATCCAGTTAACGGAAGAATACGTAAACAAGGTCCGCCAAAACTTGCCGGAACTCCCAGAACAAAAACTTCAAAGGCTAATGCGGGAATACAGCTTAAACCAGAAACTGGCCCGACAGCTAATAGACTCGGAATACGCAGAACTTTTCGAAAAAATTGCAAAAGAATGCAAAGTTCCACCAACAACCATCGCCGCCTTCCTAACAGAAACACTAAAAGCCCTAAAACGGGAAGGAACACCAGTCGAAAACCTTTCAGAACACAAAATTATTGAAATATTCAAAGCCCTTGAAGCTGGCGAAATAACCAAAGAAGCCCTACCAGAAATCGCAGCTTGGACTTCGAAAAACCCCGATAAAACCTTGAAAGACGCCATTGAAAACCTCGGCTTAAAGGTGTTGCGCGAAGAAGAACTGGAAAAGATTTTAGACCAGATAATAAGCCAAAACAAGGACTCGATTGAAAAAAGCGGAGCAAAAGCCTTCGGACTCATAATGGGCATAGCCATGAAAGAGTTAAGGGGAAAAGCAAACGCAGAAATTGTCAGCAAAATAATAAAGAAAAAAATAGGAATCAGCTAACATGCAGACAAAACGATGACTACTGCCTCAAAATAAGTGGATAAACCTCCTTAACAACATACTCAAGATATTTTTCCTTATCTGTTAAGTTAAAGATTGTTACTGAGGCATCTCTGGTTATGCCCACCACATAGCCATATTCCCGCGCTCTAGCCACAATATACCATAAATCGCCGCGTTTGCAGTAATCCTCAAAAAGCGAAGTGTTCACCAAGTCCGGTCCATAAAGCGAAAGCTTGTTCACGTTTGGGATATCAACATTATCGAAAAACGTAATTTTAGTGTCCTCAGGATTTTTCAAGTGAAACTTGCGGAGGGTTTCCGGAGGGATCCTTGCCTCAACAATGCCGCCTACTCGGTCAAAGAGAATTTCGCTGAGCTTGTTTGCGATGAAGTTGGCTAAACGTTTCTTTTCAACAACAGTCAGCAATGTTACGTCTTCAAAACGGGAAAAACTGAACAAGGCTTCAATGGTACGCGGCAAGGGCGCAACTTTCCCTCTGTGAAAAACATGGGTTACATAGTCGTGCAAGTAAACACCCTTCAAAATGTTCTCTTCGGGTTTTGGCAAAAGCCCAACGACTTCAGTTATAAGCGTAAAACGGTGATCGCCCTCTTCATAGGGTTCTTCAACGTGATAGCCGTCAAGTCTGGATGCAATTTCCTCTAGAGGAACCGTTTCCAGAAGCCTAAAAACCTTGCCAGCAACAACCATAGGCATCAATAGTTTGTTATGCCTTGCTGAAAACTAAAGTTTTACGCATCAAAAAAGAGGCAAAGAGGGATATTAAATGACGTAGGCTACTTGTGTTTTATTTCGATGCTCGTTTGGTTTGCCGAAAACTATCATCCAATGGTTGGTTGCTGGCTCTTTGAACATTATTATACTTGAACACCCAGCCTCCTTTGCAATCCTAGAAGTTTCGATTAGATTTTGCAGAAGCTCCGGGCTCCAGTTGCAGATTATGGAGGCTTCCTGACCATTCTTGTCCACAGCAACCATATGGAGGAAATAGTCGCCAACGGGGATTTCCTTTACAATGCATGCTTCATCCACTTTTTGCATTATCTCTATTGTGTGCACGAGGTAGCTATTATCCTGCTCCTTTATTATCAGGTGAAGGCCGTTTCCTACGAATGTATACATGAATTTTTCCATTATTTCGAGCTTACTCATGTTGCTCCCAGAACTTGAGGGGAATGGATTGTTTATAAGGGGTATTCTGGA
>CAZZMT010000024.1:0-8499 GCA_964655395.1 uncultured Candidatus Bathyarchaeia archaeon
TTCCAGTGTAATTGGCAAGTTCATGGCTCCCTCTAAACCCAAGCTTGTCCAAAAGCTGTGAGATCCGTGATAGTATGCGTCTAAGTTGGGGTGGGTCCTCAGCCTGTGCTATAAGCTTAATTATGCGGGCTCTAATGCCCAAATCTTCACCGCCAGAGGGCGCTTTAGCCAAAACACGCATAAGACCCATTCCGCGGCAATTGTCTAATGTTGGATCGCCAATACCCTTCATGAAAGCAAGACTGCTACCAGGCTGCCAATGCCCCTCAAAATGAACATCCACCCCGCTTTCATCTTCCGGGAAAGGAACACTCCAGTCAACGTTTTCAACGCCCCAAACACGCCCACACTTCTCACAAACAACCTCACCATCCCTACAAAGCAAACTTCCGCCACAATCAAAACAAAAACCAAGAAGCAAAGCTAAATCCTCCAATAAATCAGCTGGAAGCTTACTGCGCAAAAAATCTAGGGTGATACAGACATCCAATCAACTACCTCAGAGGAAAAATAAAGCCTAAAACGACAAACAAGCCAACAAAAAACATAAAACAGAAAAAAGGGGAATTTGCGGGAGAAATCTCCACATTGCTGTGTTGGCTACTTCACCTCGGCCACTTTATAGTAGCCTCGACTATTTTAGACATTGAAGGATTTATTTATGTTTACGGAAAAGCATTGCGGCTTGGCTTTGATGGTTAGGAAAATTTGAAGATTTGTTGTATGTAGTTGTTTTGCGTAAACTTTTTAGAGTATGATTTCGTAATATATACTAAACAGATTATGGAGTAAAAGAAAATGTTAAAAAATAAGTTTCTAACCGTTGCAGCAATAGCCCTCATTATGGCGTCTATCACGCTTGTAATTTACAATGTTCCCATTTCAAGCGCGCTCGCACCTACGGAGAATGCCAACCCAAGGATTATTTACTGGCCGCCCACAGCAGTATGGACTACTTTGAGTGGACATTTAGAAATTGGGCATGGATGGCTAAATGTGATAAGCATGTCCTGGTCGCCTTCTGGAAGATATTTGCTCATTTACGGTGAAGTTTATCAACCCGTGAAATATATTGGCCCCGGAGTCCAAGAACTTATGATGCTAGTTGTAGATATGGAAAATGGCAAATTAGCCTACAACATCACTCTCACGCGAGACGACTATTGTTATTCAGGAGAATTGCGGCGACCCATTTTTTCACCGGATGAAACAAAAATATTCTATGTAAGGTATTTCTATTCAAATGGTAGCAACGCTATATACGCGTTTAACTTGGACGGGTCCGGCGTAACCAGCATATTGGAAGTTCGCGATTATTCCACAGGCTTTGTAATAAAGCCGATAAGCATAGATGTAACTGGTGACGGGCTTCTGGTCTACTCTATCTGCGAACACATGTACGACCCTCAAGGAGAACACTACAGAACGCATGTTTGGAAGTATAATTTGACATCTGGCGAGAAATCGTTGGTTATGCAGCTAGAAGCAAGCAACTGGCAAGAATTGGGAGACACGCTTATCACAAGTTTGAGGGTTTCCCCATCCAATGATAAAATAGCCTTCACAACGTGTAAAAGCGTTTACATTGTGAATCTTGACGGCACTGATCTTATGAACGTTGCAAACGCCAGTGAAGGGAACATTCTTGCATATGTTGACTGGACGCCTGGGCCGATGCTAACCTACTCGGAGTTTACAGGCGAGGTGCGTGATCCGGGATGGATAGATGTTAGAGACCCCGTCAACATGTTTGCTGTTAACTTTGACGGAACCGGCAAACACGCGATTTTAGATGAACGCCATGGGCTTCCTAAAGGCTTTAAACTTGTATGGTCGCCAACTGACAGCTCACTAGCCGCATACGTAATTCGCACCGTCCATGGAAGTGCCCCATACCTTATAGACTTTGATATGCCCATAACACCTGACCCAGACAGCGACGGCGACGGCATATCCGACTTCGCCGAAATCGGAAACTTCCTCTGCCCGCTTGATCCAACAGATGTCAACGCTGACTATGATAACGACGGGTTAACAAACCTTGAAGAAATCAATTATAAAACTTATTTGGGAAATACGGATTATGACGGGGACGGGCTTAGCGACGGTGTTGAGGTGAAAGTTTTCCGAACAGATCCAACAAAGAAGGATACTGATGGTGACGGCGTCAGCGACGGTTTAGAGGCTGCTGCGACGGGGCTGAATGCTTTTGTTTCTGTTCTCCCCGAAGGGTGGATTCGAATGCAGCTTGAATGGAGAGATAAAAGAATGTATGTTTCGACGAATTCTTCTGTGCTTGGCGTGGTCTTTGACTCAACAAACATGGCTTTGACTGTTTCTGTTGGCGGTCCAGACGGGTCGAAGGGTATAGCCAACATAACCATACCAATGGACATGATAAGCTCGCTTTCAGCCGTCAAAGTAACATTGGACAATCAACCCATAAACTTCCAAATAAGCCAAATTGGAAGATACGCCCAAATTTACGTGCAATACCACCACAGCTTCCATGATTTAACAGCGCATTTGAAAGGCGGAGGCGGCGGCATCGGCGGCGTAGACTTGACAGGCATATTGGGCTATTGGTGGCTAATACTGTCAGTAGCCATCGTTGCAGTGGCATCCATAATCGCCCTCATCATAGTCAAACGTGGATGACTGGAGGAATAACGGATGAGAAAAACCATTACCTTAGGAGCACTTGTAACACTACTGCTTTTTCTTTGCACAACCTTTGCCTACGCAGAGGCACAAGTAGGAGTCAAAGCTGGCGACTGGATAAAGTGCGAGTACGCCTCAAGCGGCAGTCCGCCAAGCGGAGCACCCCAATGGGTTAAGGTGGAATGTCTATCTGTTATAGGAACAACCGCAACAGTATGTGTGACATTTAAACCCACCGATGGAGCAGAACAAACTGGGATTATGTCGTGGGACGTTGCCAGCGGCACTGGAAATCTCACTTTCCAAGCGCTTATACCGGCAAACTCGAAAACCGGAGAAACGGTCAAAGTGATTGAGGGAGGCAGTTTAACCATTGCCGGCGAAAAAACTGGGACATATGCTGGAGCAAGCAGAACAGTGGTTTATGCAAGTTTAATGCATGGAGATACGCAATTCAGCTATTGCTGGGATAAAGAAACGGGAATAATTGTGGAAGTAACCTTAATCCAAGGCTCCACATCCGCAACCTATAAGGCGACCAGCACAAACATCTGGCAAGCATCATCGCCACCACCGCTAACACTGCCAACCATATCAATAGAAACACTTTCCATAAGTATTTCAGCAGCGGTAGCAGCAGCGATAATAACAACAGCATTAATCTACACAAAACACAAAAAAGGCTAAATTAATGAAAAAGAAATCCCAAACCCTATCTTCTTTTTCAACTCATTCATTCTTTAGTTTCTAGTTGAGTAACGGTCTGGTGTAAGGTTCAACTAAAGCACTTCAAATAGAATGTAGCTGTCGCCATCGAGCACTTTGTCGTAAATTTTCTTGAAATTTGGAGATTCCGTGAAAAATTTGAGGTTTATTCTGAAATTGTTCTCGGTAGCGAAAAACCTTTCATATTTCGTTACTGCTATAAAGTTTACGCCGTAAGCTTTGATGAGCGTGTAGTTGCCCTTAAACATCTCGATCACGTCTCTTTTCACTTTTTGAATGTAGTTCCAGTCTATCCCATGGCTCCAAAGCCACCCTTCATAACCCATGACTATTTGTCTGCCGGCAATCGTGAACACCGGATGAAGATAGTGAGTACTCGTTAGAAACAGCGCTTCTGGAGGGGTATTTTCCCTTATCCAGTCTGCAAAAGTAACGTCAGCACCAGACCACATAAGATAACTTTCCTGAAAAGCTTTAATGTGGCTCAAAAAACCTGTTGCCGTGCTAAAGAAGAGTATGACGGCAACCGCTGTTAAAGCGAGAGCTTTCCTTAAACGGGGTTTATTGAATAATCTTGGAAAGCTTACCTTAGTATTTGGAAGCTTTTGCGAAAGTCTCGCTATTTCAATAAGGCCGCATGCTGCAACTATTACTGTGAGAAGATACCAGTGTAGGAAAATCTTGTAATTATCCCAGTCCCAAGGTTGAAACCTTATAATGTTGCCTAAGACGAAAAGAGCAATGTAAGGCGAATAAAACTGTCTAACAAACCTATCAGACTTCAGAAGCCCAATGGTAAACGGAACTATTATTACGCCTATGTTCATCAGCCAAAATTTGGCAAGCATCCAGACGCTCCAGAAAGTTGAAGAAATCATGCTTAAGGGAGTGCTCCAGTCTAAAGCCTTAATTTTCGCCATGTTTTCAGAAAGCCAACCGATCGTAAAGCCCATAAACCCGCTTTTGACCTGCTTTTGAATAACTACTATTTGAGGAAAAGCCACAATTATTAGCGGTAATAGAAGGCAAGTGGCGAATTTGGCATCTTTTTTGAACACACAAATGAGAAAGAACAACACGACGGACACAGCTATAAATGAATGTGGATGAACGCTTGGAAGAAGACCAGCCAAAACCCCGGCAAGCACAAGTTCTCTAAGATTTTCCGAACTTTGAAGCGCGTACAGTACTAGTATGTAAACGACAAGCGATATGCCCATTCCAAGAATGCTGGATCTTTGAGGCATAAGCATGACTGCCACGGGGTTTCCGAAACGCATTTCAGGCAACGGCGAAATGCCTGAACCAGAATAATCCGTTGGCAGATTTGTTATCCACTTCGTGAAATCTCCGCAGTTTACGGCGTCGCTGACAGCGTATATTAGGCCCATGTTTCCTGCGAAAAAAAACAGCAACGCCGAAAGCACTTCGGCATATCTTTTCTTAACAAGTCTAGAGGCTAAAGAAGCCACTAAGTAAAGGTCTGCGGCTTGTAAAAGCACGTTTGGAACTATTATGCTGCTTCTGAGGTTAAAGCCTGCTTTAATCAAGATTGAGGAAAGAAAGTCTGTTATGGAAGGATAATTCATCGAAGCGTTAACCATTATTGGATACTGCGGTGGAAAATTGTCTCTATGAGCGAACGAGTTAATCACTGAAACATGGAAGCTGTAGTCGCCATGAACAAACAGTGACCCATACAAAGAGTTAGAGCCGCCGCTTGCCAAAACACATTTCAAGTTGAGGGCAGAGAAAGCCGCAAACGCGAAGAGCAGTACGACCAAGTTTTCGATTTTAACAGTCTTGCTGAGCGCTTTTACGCCTAAATTTTTCCGTAGTTTAAAAATAGCTAATGCGGCAACCGTTATGCAGAGTAAACCAGCTGCGATACTTAGAAAATCAAGTTTTCTCCGCATGTAAGAAAAAAGGTAAATAAGCATCGTAGAAATGGTGCACCCGATAATCAAGGAGAAGCAGATGCGTTCTTCCAATGAGAATACCATTTTGAGAAGCGTTGAAATCGCCAAGCCAAAAAGGATACTAAGAACTATGATCAAGATCCCTAGAAACACTTGGTTTCACCACAATTGTAGTTTTTAATTCAAAGTTAATAAAGACTCTTACGCGACTACCCATAGCAAAACAGCAGGATAAAGAATACCGCGTTATTCCTTTTATAACATCCTCGTACCAAACACCTCAGTAATGTTTAAGTTTTTAGGAGGTTATGTAAGGGGAGGTGCGTGTTTCAATTATGGAGTTTATCTTTGCTTTGTTTAAGGCTGTTATAACATTGTTCATTATTATTGACCCGTTGGGAAACATTCCAATTTTCATCGGTTTGACAAGGGGGCTGGCGAGAGAGGATAGGCGGAGGGCTTTTCGCAACGCCGTATTAACCGGTTTTGTCATTTTACTGTGTTTTGCGCTAATTGGCCAGTACATGTTCATGTTTTTTGGAATATCCCTCCACAGCTTCATGATTGCTGGAGGCATACTGCTCCTAATAATCTCGATAAGGATAATTGTTCGCGGAGAGTGGACAGAAAACTCAACAACGCCCGAACGCATAGGCGTCGTCCCAATAGGTTTTCCTCTCCTCGTGGGCCCGGGCGCCATAACCACCACAATCTTAACCCTTCAAGCGCACGGCGCAATAGTCACCGTCACAGCCGTTCTAGTGGTTTTCGCAGCGGTACACATCATCCTTAGGCTTATAGACTCCATATACAAGTTTTTAGGAAGCTCCGGATCGCTGGTTATATCGGGGCTGATGGCGCTGCTAACGGCCGCCATAGGCATCCAATACATCCTAGAAGGCATCCTCTGGCACTTTGGAACTATATGAAAAAACGTTGCAGAAAAACTCCTTTATAGTGCCGGGGGCGGGATTTGAGCCCGCGACCTCTGGACAATTGGGCGCCTTATGGCCCCGCTTGTTCTCCAGATTATGAGTCTGGCGCCCATTCCAGGCTAGGCTACCCCGGCAGATTTTTCCGGTTAGGTATGATTTTCGTCTTGATTTTAAGCGTTGCTTCCTTATTTGCGTTTTCTAAAGAATAGTAGTCCGTCTTTCTCGCAGACATATTCGAATCCCACTTCTAGTAGGGCTTTAATTTCTTCGGGTTTTGAAGCTACTTTTACATGGAATTCGTCGTTTTGTGTTTGGTATAGGGCTTGTTCAATGTCTATGCAGATTTTGGTGTTTTCCACTCTTTTGTGTCCAAGCAGCTTTTTTACGTGAAGTAGGTCTTTGGTTTTATGATATTCAACTGTGGCTTTCCAGTGGCGGAAGGTGTGGAAGCCTATGCGCATAAGCCTTGGATTTTGAAGTTTTATGAGGGTTTGGCTGACGTTAAAAATCCTTGGGTTTCCACCTTTTTCCGGATCGTTTAATATTATCACGCGTTTTTGGAAGTCTACATCTGTTCATCCACAATCTTTTGCCCGCAGTATGGGCATTGTTCCGAGGCTATGGGGACTTCTCGGCCGCACCCTGCACACTTTTTCAGGAAGCTTTTTGGCGTTCCAGAATATTTCATTTCTTTAGCTTTAAAAGTTAGACTTGGAAAAATTGTTAGGAATAGACCAGTAAGGAGAAGTATGGTTCCCAGATTTGGGCTTGAAAATGTTAGGACCCCGCTGAAGCTCATAAACAAAAGACCACATACAATTACTGCCCATACTTTCATTCGATTTCTTGGAAGTTTCCCTGTTTTCACTAAATAAGCACTGGCTAACAGCAGGGAGACTGGAAGGATGACACCGCACCATACATAAAGAAACATGGGATTTCTAGTTGTTATCGAAATTTCAGCAATTACCACACCCAGAATTATCGCAAGCAGAAATGTAAAATCCTTTAGAAACTCCTTAAGCACTTTCACATCCAACACCTATGCATAGACAGAAAATATTATGGAAATTGAATTCCACCCCATCCACCAAATTGTATTTGTCAGGGGTTCCATGTCTTGGACTACCTGGAAAGGGGTTCTCACGCTTAATTAAAGTTTGCGGATTCCTGATGCAAACGAAAGTTTACCTCTTCTGGCGATCAGAGAACAAAAAAGAGGAGCTTGGAATACGCTTAGCGATACTCTTAAATAATTGAAAGAAATCGAATATTGAATGTTTAGGCGATATTGCCGTTTAAAGCTTAAAACTTTTATTCTAAGCTGTCATTCTGAATAAAATTCAACTTTTTATCTATTTCTTGTAGCATTTTCTCGAATTCTTGAGAGTTCCCTGGGGTTATAACATAATTGAATCCTTTTCTTAGTTCTTTTTCATGTTTGCTTAAAAATGTAAATTATGCACTCTTTCTGCTTTTTCGCCAATTTTCGTTAAAATTTAAAGAGAAATCGAACTAAAGCGAAGCTGCTCATCCTTTAAATATGTTATTACGCATATAATTGTTCCCTGAAGCCTCCACAATCAACTCAAAACCCTGACCTGTGCATGTGCAGGGAAGCAGGCAGAGAGACTTAGCAGCTCACGTATAGGGCAAAGAGGATGAAATAACAAAGAACGAAGTTAGCGGAGAGGCTATTATTTCATCTATAAAGAGGAATGCTTGATTCTCTATAGACAGAGAGACAATTAATGTAGGCGCAAGGCGCGCACGCACACACAAAACTGCAATAGCGATAGTAGATTTTTCGAAGTTTTATATTCAGATTGATTATTTAGATTGGAGAAGGGATGAGGTTGCTTAGGAAAACTGTTTCTGGAATGATGCTGGCACTGCTGTTAATGGGCATGTTAGCGTTTTCTTTTAAAACAGGTACAGTAAATGTCGAAGAAATAAAACATTCCCCAATCATAGCCAATGTTTCAACAAATGTTGGCTATGACCATGTTTCAACGATAAAGTTTTTAGGGTTACTTGTTTTCTGGTTCTAGGCTTGGAGTGAGACATTATGGACGCGTGGCTTTATGGTTTATTGCTATCTTTCGCTGTCTGGGGGCGGTTTTTACGGAAGAAATCCTTCTTTTAATGGTTGTTGTTTATAGTGTTTCGCTTGTTTTTGGGTATCTTTTGGAAAAGTATTTCAGAATGCCGTGGATGTTTGCATCTCTATTTTTTGGTCTGGGATTGTCCGCCACTGG
>CAZZMT010000025.1:0-6295 GCA_964655395.1 uncultured Candidatus Bathyarchaeia archaeon
CTCCCCCTACTAAGATGCTTCCGTTCGGGGGGTTCCCGCTCCCTGCCGGGAGCACCGCAGACCCCCGAAGGAGCCTGCGGTAGGAGGTCCCATTCGGGAATCCCCGGTTCTAAAGCTGCATACGCTTACCCGGGGCCCTATCGCGGCTGGCCGCGCCCTTCTTCGGCGCTCAAGCCGAGCCATCCACCAGACGGCGTGGCATGTCGGGCTTTCAGCGGTGTCTGTTTAGCGTTCGGTGAACCCTTTTGTTGGCGAAACAGCCTATGCACGGCTTCATTGTGAGCATAAGCCCACTGGCCCTTCGCTCCGCCACCGTGCGATGGGGAGCTGCATCCAACGATAGCTTAACGTAACGTAGCCAAAAATATTCTGAAGCGGTCTTCAGCCATATAAGGGTTGCGTCGCACCCTTCAACATGCACACGTGCTGAATTGTTTGTTTCCTTCGAAACGGGTGCTGGCTAATCGCCGGATGAATGTTTAAATTTTGTTTTCAAAACCCCTATTTTGGTGGCCTTCCTTGTCTGAGGATTTGTTGAGGCTTAAGTTTGTGGGGTGCATGGTTGGCTGTGCCGTTGGAGACGCTTTAGGTTCAAGCTTCGAAGTTTTCCATGGACGTTGGACCGACGACACCCACATGATGATTGGTGTGGCTGAATCCCTAATCGCCAAAAAGGGGTTTGATGGAAACCACATGGCTTGGGCCTTCATAAAAAACTATGAAATGGAGCCTTGGCGCGGCTACGCAAGTGGTCCACCTCAAGTTTTCAAGTGGATTAAGGCTGGCATTCCATGGAACGAAGCTTCGAAAAGGCTTTTCGGCGGAGTGGGCTCGTATGGGAACGGTGCAGCCATGCGGGTGGCTCCTGTGGGCCTACTGTACCATGACGATCTTGAGAAACTTCGTTCAGTGGCTTATGCCCAAAGCCTCATCACCCACGCCCACGAGCTGGGAATTGAAGGCGCTGTTCTTCAAGCCTTCGCCATAGCCCTCGCCACCAAAGAAGATCCATCTAAAGGGCTTAACGTTTACACCTTTCTAGAAAGGCTTTTGGGCTTGACAAACAGCACCGTGTACAGAGAAAAGCTTGAAACGGCTTTAAGCCTCCTAAAAGAGAAGCCAAACAAGCACAAGGTTGTGGAAAGGCTTGGAAACACCGTTGAAGCCTACAATTCGGTTCCAACAGCAATTTACTGTTTCCTCTGCAACCATCAGAGCTTCGAAAAGGCAGTCACATACGCCGTAAGCCTAGGAGGAGACCGAGACACCATCGCGGCTATGACGGGCGCCATTAGCGGCGCATATCACGGCGTAAAAGCCATACCGGAACATTGGCTTAACAAACTTGAGAAAAAAGCCTACATAGAAAAGCTTGCCGAAGACCTGTGGAAGCTTAAGAGGCAACATTCCCTCTAACGCACGGTTTTGTTAAACATTTTTATTTTTGTTTCATAACGCCTAATAATAGCAGAATGCCCACAGCGCCTCGGTAGCTCAGCCTGGTAGAGCAACGGCCTTGTAAGCCGTAGGTCGCGGGATCGAAGCCCGCCCGAGGCTCCAACATTATACTTCTGGAGCCTGCGTGCAGTATTCACAAAATAATTGTGGTAAAGTGCGCCTATTTTTCCCCAAGTTTAAATTCTTCATGAATTGCTTGTGCAGCAGTTGCTCCATCAGCCTCTTTAACCACAAATGATATGTTTAATTCGGAAGATCCTTGGGCTATCATTCTCACGTTGATGCCTTTACGTGCGACTGCCGTGAACACCCTGGAAGCGATGCCGGGAGTGTTCCGCATTCCTGCGCCAACCACTGATATCACGCATACATCGTCTTCAGCGTTTATTTCTCTGATTAATCCCCCTCCGAGGAGGGCTAGTTCCAGGGCGTTAACAGCTTTTTCCAGAACATTTCTGCGAACAACAAGAGATATGTTGGCTTCAGAGGCTCCCTGTGAAATCATAAGTATGTTGATTTTGTTTTTGCCGAGGACTTCAAAAACTTTGGCGGCTGTTCCTGGGGCTCCAACCATGCCGGCGCCGCTGATGTTTATCAATGCGACATCTTTAAGCAGAGTCACTGCTTTAACGGTGGTTCCAGGTTTTACCTTTACTTCCCTGACAAGGATTGTTTCGGGGCCCTCGGGGTTGAAGATGTTTTTTATTCTGACTATTGTGTCTTTATCCATGATTGGTTCTAAAGCCCTTGGATGCATGGCTTTAGCTCCGAAAACAGCCATTTCCAGAGCCTCTTTAAAGGATATTTCAGGCAAGGTTTTCGCGTTTGGCACTATTTTAGGGTCTGATGTCATCAGCCCGTCCACGTCGGTCCATATCCAAATTTCCTCAGCTTCTAGCGCGGCGCCTATTAAAGTGGCGGTGTAGTCGGAGCCTCCACGACCTAAGGTGGTTGTGACACCGTCTTGGGTGGCGGCTATAAAGCCAGTTATTACTGGAACTATCCCCCTTTTTAGAAGGGGCTCTACGCGTTCCTTAACCTGGAGCCGAGTAACATTCATTAAAGGATTTGCTTCGCCGAAGTTGTCGTCGGTAACTATGCCGGCTTCTGCTCCAGTCATGAAACACGAGTTTAGTCCGACATCTTTCAGGGAGCCGTACAATATGGGAGCGGAGAGTCTTTCACCGAAAGATAGGATATAATCTTTGGATCTAGGGGTAAGCTCGCCCACGTATACTATTCCCGTTAAAACTTTTTCAAGCTCTTCTAATGTGGCGGTGATCGTCGACTGAATTTCTTTTCGTATGTGAGCGTCAGATATGGCCTCCTCAGCAACCTTTAGATGTTTATCCAGGAGTTCTTGTTTGAACTTGTTTATGAAATCCTTATCGCGTTTCTCAGCCCGCTCGGCAGCTTCGATGAGTTTTTCGGTAACGCCATCAATGGCAGAAACCACTGCAACAACTTGATGCCCTTTATTTATATTTGAGGCTATCAACTTAGCTATTTTGCGTATGTTTTCTCCGGTGGCTACGGAGGTTCCTCCAAACTTCATTATTATTTTCATTGGGCTTCACCCTTAATCACGTAAGCATTTTTGCAGCCAGCTCTCTTTTTGTATCTAGGAGATCCCGCAATATAGCGCTGGCGGTTTCAATTCCACCGGCGCCCCGCCCAATTATGGTTTGTTCGCCCGCGAACTCCGAGTGGAAAGTCACCGCGTTAAGGGTTCCGCTGACGCATAACGGGCTGATCTTGGGTATTTTTTCCGGTTTAACTTCCAGCTTTCCATTAACCGAACCTATCAACTTAATTGCACAGCCCTCTTTTGCAGCATCTTCAACGTCTTTCATGGAAACATCTCGAATGCCTTTTATGCTGACATCCTTTAAAGTAACCTTCTTGCCCATAACCCAATTAGCCAAAATCACAAGCTTACACGCAGCGTCTATTCCGTCAATATCCATGGATGGATCGGCTTCGGCATAGCCCAATTTTTTAGCTTTTTGTAGAGCCTCTTCAAAGGGGATGCGCCTTTCAGCCATTTCTGTGAGTATATAGTTCGTGGTTCCGTTGAGGATTCCCTTTAATGATAGAATTCTATCACCATACAAACATTTTTTAGCGAATTCAAGTATGGGGGTTCCCGCACCCACCGAGCCGCTGAACCTAAAGTGAACATGGTTGTGTTCAGCTAGCTCCGTGAGGGCTGGCAAGGCTAAAGCTAACGGTCCTTTGTTTGAGGTTACAACATTTTTACCAGCTCTAAAAGCGCTTTTTATATATGAAAGGGCAGGTTCCCCGTCTTTAATGTTTGTTGGAGAAACCTCTACAAGAACCTCAGCGTCCAAGGACTCTATCACTTCGAAAATGGAAGTTTCCGAATTACCATATAACTTATCGGCGGCAACTGTGCCTTTCTCAGCTTTCACTGCCAGCATCCTCTGCAAGTCTAAACCCTTTGAGTTTATGGCAACGCCGCCCCTATCAGCTATGGCAACCACTCTTGGGCGGAACCCGTAGACGTTAGAAAGTTCAGCCTCGCGTTTGACAAAGAGTTTAGCAAGACTTTGCCCGACAACACCGAATCCAACGAGAATTATCCGCACACTAGGAACCTCCATCTATTAATGCGACGCTTGTAGACTCCATGAATATACCCCAAACCTAGTAAGCATTTTTGACCTCTGAATAATCTATTGTCGCTAACTATTTCAGCAGTCCCTTTAAATTATTTTACGGATCTCATGATGTAAGAAACTTTAACTTAAAACCACAGCGATAACACGACAATATCACATGGTGTCCCTGCATGAAAAATAAACACGAAAAAGTGAGGGTGCCAGAACTAAGGATTCGAAATGCTGCGTTAGAGCTTTCCAATCTAGGTTTCACGGTCTTGAGGAACCATGTCTGACAAGGGCATGCGTTCGAAACGTTTCCAGAATTCTAAGTCCACTTTTTTCCTCAAGTCTTCGGGTAAAACTTCTGGGTGAAGTTCCTCGCTTCGTTCCGGACCTTCAATTATCATTATTGTTATGTATGGACGATATACCTTTTTTATGCGGTAGGGGCTATGTATGAAGTTTGCTGGAATGAACACTGCGCTTGTCTGGGTTATCACGTGTTTTTCCAGTTCAGGTCCCATGTACATTTCAATTTCGGCGCCTAGGTCGGAGGGGTTGTTCGGGTCGGTTCCGATGTGCATCAATATTTCATTGTATGGATGTGTATGTGGAGGATGCCCTATTATGGCGAATTGTCCCTCTTTTGGTTCTTGGCCTGGAAAAACCCAGTGGACAAAGTAGAGGTTGCTTCCCTTAACGATTTTATCCTCCAAATGTATTAGGACTGGAACGCCTCCTGGGCGCCATTTCGACGTGTCGTATCTGATAAAATATTTGCCGTATTTCGTTTTTGTTTCCGACATTTTTAACCCTCGTGGCGGGAAGTTTGTATGCTACCCATTAATAAGACTTATCTTACTAATCGCAAGACCGACTGTTCGCCAAATGCATTATAGAAGTCTTGTGAAACTTTCGTTCTTAGTTAGTTTAAGCTTACGTCCGCGTCAAGCTTAGAAATGTGTAAAGACTTTTAAAGTTCTTCTGTTGGCTTTTCGCCTCGGCGGATTCTTAACCCTTTGAATTTTAGTTTTGCCGTTAGGATTTTCTCTGTGGCGAAGAGCCTTGAAGCTGCATACATAACAACCAGTGTAAAGGCTGAAACGTAAATTATGCCGAATATAACTGTCCAGTAGTCGCCAATCATGACGGCTTTTGAAGCTATAACTGGGTGGCTGAATGGTATGGCGAACAAGACGAACTTGAGGGCTAAAGGCAAGGTGTTAACGTCCAAGTATATTAGGGCGATGGATGGAACGAAGACCAGCGGGTAAATGTAGCTCACAAGGGATTGGGCGCCTCTAACGTCTTCAGCGAAAGCCGACAATATGACGGCTAGGGCTAGTGCTGAAATCATGGTTGCGAAAAGCGATAAACCCAAAAGGAGATAGCCAAAAGCCGAAGGCACAAGCCCTAAAGCAGCCAAATCCAAGTTCAACCCTTCGGGGATTCCAGCCATAACTGAGCTAAACATGTAGCTGTAGCCAGCCATATAGGCAAAGGCGCCTATAGCCGCAACAATGATGGAGCTGGAAAGCTTACCCCAAAGAATTGCCAGACGATCCATCGGAAGCGTCAAAAGAGTTTCAAGGGTCTTCTCCTCCTTCTCCACAGCCATGGAAGCCGCGGCAATCTGGGGGGCATACGAAAGCAGAATAAGCACTGTTATCGGCAAAGCTATGGACTGCGACATCAAAAGCCCAGAAACTTGCGTCGGGTCTACGCCATACTTAATTTCACCCTTAATCACCGTTGCCTTCTCGGAGCTTAGAATGTCTGGGGCATAACGCCGGTTAAACATGTTTATCAAAGCGTCTAAAACCGAGGAGCTGACGCTTTCAAAAACGCTTGTTCCGCGCAGAACCCCGTAAAACCTCACATAAGCTTTCACGTTAGGATTGCTAAAGTGGGCAGTTACATTTTCGCTGAAACCTCTCGGGATTTCGAGAATCTGGGTGGTGTTGTATTTGGCTAGAAGCTCCAAAACTTTTTCGCTGTTTAAATTCACTTCGTTTTCCTTGTAGATCGTTATATTGAAGCCTATAGCGTTTAAGCTTTCTATGAAACTGATGAAAGAGCTAGACCAGTTTCCACCGTCGTTGTTCACTATGATTAATGCCGCTTTTATGGCTTGTTCTTGGGCTGTTTGCACTGCATAACCCATCACCCCGCCCAAAACTGGGAACATGACAAGCGGCACAACTATCATGGGC
>CAZZMT010000026.1:0-20389 GCA_964655395.1 uncultured Candidatus Bathyarchaeia archaeon
TGGCTTGTTTGTTTCCGTTCACATTTACAGTGGTTGTGTTGCTGTGGGTTTCATAGGTTGCCGTAACATTGTGTGGGCCTTGCGGATACTCGCCCGGAACATTTATAATGCTGGAAAGCACCGTTAGCCTAACCCAGCCGGTTCCGTTTGTTCGCCCAAAAGCGGTTATGCTTCCATCTGAACAAGCAACGGTTACATTTGCGTCTGGCACATCCTGCCCAAAATAATCGACTACATGAACGTCGAGATACCAGTTAACGTAAATCATCGCTTGCCCATAGATTTGCGTTGACGTGGCTGTCGAGTTCACTGCCCAAATTACAGACTGCCCATATAATTTTACGTTGTCAACATTCGAGTCAGTTGCATTCACCCTTGAATAATGATTAAGCGATACCGTTTCAGCGTGTATGTTGTAGGCGGAAGCCTCGGCGAAATCTGTGAACTCCAGCCATGTAAACATTGAATTGTACAGCACCGTGTTAATTGAATCTTTGAAAGTAAAGCCCCATCCGTTTACTTGCACATTGATTAAGGTGACGTTAGGAGCGAACCCCCCATTTCCTTTTACGACTGAACAATTTTCCAAGAAATTCCATTTTGTAACTAAGCCTGGTTTAGTTTTGTTTATTATGCATTGGGTTGTGTTGGCCTCTATCCCCAAAGTATGAATGATAGTGGAATCTTTCACTTGAGCCTCTGCATTGCCTACTCCATACAAGACGTAAATGTTGGCGTTTTCCATGTTAAGGTGGGATTCATGGTCTACGTCAACCATGGTTGCACGGGAGTAAGCAAAATTAAGCGTTGAAGAGTGATACGCCCGCACTTCCCCAAAAGTGGAGTTGCTTATATTAGCATGCGAGGATTCATACAATATCAAGCTGATGTAGGAGTTTGCGCAAGCCTCATGCCGTTTATGTACGCTGTGCTGTTTTCCTGCAACATTATGGGGAGAGGGTACGTATTTGTATTTATGGTGGCATTATCTACAATAAGGCGGGGGTTTCCGCCCACAGCACCCTTTAGAGTTACGTTAAAACGGTAGGAGGACGTTTGAGTAAAGGTTACAAGGGCATCTTTCATTACAAGGGTGGCGTTTTCTGTTACAATTATGCTTCCATTCATGTAGTAATTGCCGGTGATGGTGTAGACGTCGTTGTCTGAAAGCGTCAGGTTGCCGGAAGCAATTTTGATATGGCACCAACCATCAGAAGGCCAAAAACCAATAAGAGTCTTATTATCTTGATAACCAACGCGAAAGCCAACAATATCCCCGATCTTCAAGCTAAAGTCATGAGCATCGTCTGCAGAATCAAGTGGATGGAAACACTCAAAATAATTGTATACGCCATCGCTTGTTTCATCGTGGCCTCCGTCCGCTGTGCCTCCGTCAGATTCGTCACTTGGCCATGCGTTGGGTTCCGTTACGTTGTAAAACACGTCGTACGGTGGACCAGTAATGCTAAAGCAGAAAAGCCCGTCATCTTCTTTCTCTTGAACACCATCATTATCGTTGTCGAAAAATATCATAAAAACATCAAAGTTGTCATAACTTGTCCCTAAATCGTCGTCGGTTATCTTTGCAGCTATGTAAAGGTTGCCCCCATCATTCATTACATAAATTGTGCCATTGTAGCTTGTTATATTAAAGTCAATTTTGGCTGCGGTACTCCATTCTTCATCGCCGATAATGCCGTCTATTTTTGGCGGCTTGCCAGTCCACGCTGAAAGCACATTTCCTCCCTGCGCCAATACTGGATAATAATGTCTTATGGAGTTTGTCTGAAAAACAATAGCCAACAATAGAGCTGCCAGAAAAATTGATGTTGTTTTCTTTTTCATTCAAATTCCTTCAAGTTCTTGGCGTTTACATGCACCTTGAAAGGATTACATAAGGGTTATGTACACCAAATAAGAAATCAAATTCCAAATCTGATACTGTCTTAGACAAAAACGTGTTTTCAAATTAAGCCTAAAACCGTTTCTGCAATGTAATCAACATGCTCAGTTTTGACGCCGGGATGCACTGGCAACGAGAAAACTTGTTCTGAGGCTTTTTCGGTTTCCGTAAGCCTGAACCGTTTATACCTTCGGTATGGTGGCATCACGTGGATTGGCCATGGATAATATATTTCGGCTCCTATGCCCTTGCTTTTAAGCTGCTCCACAACGGTGTCTCGCTTTTGCCTTGAAGCATTCTTAAGCCTAACCGTGTAAAGGTACCAGCTGTTTCTGCATTTTGGCTGTTCCATGGGTAGCTGCAAATTTTTCGCCCCACAAAGTTTGGCTATAAGCCTTTCAGCGTTTTCCCTACGCCTCGCCAAAAAACTTGGCAGCCTCTCCAGTTGGACAAGGCCTATGGCAGCTTCGATTTCCGGCATCCGATAATTGTGGCCGATAAGAGTGGACATGTACTTTTGCTGTTCCCCATGGCACCGTATAAGCCTCAGTTTTTCAGCCAACTCTTCATCGTTTGTCGTTATCATGCCGCCTTCGCCCGTGGTCATGTTTTTGCTGGCATAGAAACTCCAACAAGCCATATCGGCATAAGCACCAACGGGCTTGCCGTCATAAACAGCGCCGTGGGCTTGAGCTGCATCCTCAATTAGCCTCAAACCATGTTTGTCGGCTATTTCCCGCAGCGGCTTCATGTCCGCTGACGTGCCATAAAGGTCAACGGCAATTATGGCCTTCGTCTTCCCAGACACAGCCTTCTCAACTTCTTCCGGCGAAACCGTGTAGGTTTCCGGGTCTATGTCCACAAAAACTGGCTTGGCTCCAGCCAGCACCACGGTTTCCGCAGTGGCCACAAAAGTGAAGCTTGGAAGAATAACCTCGTCGCCCCTTTTTACGCCAGCAGCCAAAACAGCCATGTGTAGGGCGGCGGTTCCGCTGTTAACGGCGATGGCGTGTCTTGCTCCAACAAATTTTGCAAACTCCTCCTCAAACTTTTTAACCATAGGGCCAGCGCCAAGTCCATGCGTGAGCACGCCGCTCTTCAAAACTTTGACAACAGCCTCAATTTCCTCTTCTCCAATCTGTGGAGCATTTATCGGAATCACAAGCCTAGCCTCGCTATTATGCTTATCCAAAGGCTATTAAAAACTTCCCACAAAAATAGAAACTACACAAGAAAGGTGCAGACTAAGAAAAATTATTGTTGTTCAAATTCTTAATTCGAGCCAGAAACTCCTCCTTCTCCTTTTCCACTTCTTCAATCCTCTTTTTGAGAAAGTCCAGTTCCTCGGATATCTCTTCAAGCCAGCTTTTGATAACTTTTCGACACTCCTCAGAGGACGCCTCCACCAAATATTTTGAAACATCTTTCGGAACGCTCTTTCCAAGAGAATCCAACGGGCAGTCTATTCTCGGCGGTTTCAGAAAAGGGAAAAAGTGTCGGGTGGTGCGAGGCGGCATGAGACTCCCGCTAAGACCAGCTGAAATAACCTCTTTGGCGGTTATATGCTTGTTTGAGTTGTCTATGTAGCGGTGAACCCGCCTGCTGCCTATGCGGATCTTTGGATTTTCCAAAGCGTTGACAAATAACACAGGTATCTTCTCATAGCCTAAGCTTTGGAGGGCAAGCCAACGATGCATTCCATCTAAAATGACTAGGGATTTTTCATCAGCTATTATTGGATATTTCAATACGCCATCTTTGAGGATTTCATTCTTCAAAAGCTCTAAATAAAGCGGCGAGCCTTTCTCATGAGGTTTCAGCTGCTCAATTGGCACAAACACTATCTTAAAATGGAGATTTCCAGCCAGTTTGCATTGAGCGCTTCTACCTTCTTGGGACAATTGTTGGGACCTCGATTTTTTCGGGTTCGTAGTCCACAAGTTTTCCAGCTAGGAACTGTTCGTAGGCGCTCAAATCCAGCAAACCATGCCCGCTGTAGTTCATGGCAATCACTTTCTTTTCGCCTGTTTCCCGGCATCGCAACGCCTCATCTATGACAAATTTTAGGCTGTGGGCTGTTTCAGGCGCGGTTATGAGGCCTTCTGTTTGGGCTAGGATTTTGGCCGCCTGGAAAACCTCGGTTTGATGGTAGGCCACAGAACGCATGTAGCCCTTATAGATTAGGTATGATATGGACGGAGCCATTCCATGGTACCGCAAACCTCCAGCGTGGATTGGCGGGCACGCATAGTTATGGCCTATTGTCAGCATCTTTAGAAGCGGTGTCAGTTGAGCTGTGTCTCCGAAATCGTAGGTGTAAGTGCCCTTAGTAGTGTGAGGGACAGCCTTAGACTCGCAGGCGACAAACTCCGTGTCCGTTTTGCCCTTAAGCTTGTCCATCATGAAGGGGTAGCAGAAACCCGCATAGTTAGAGCCTCCGCCTATACAGCCACAAACAACGTCCGGATACTCGCCTATCATTTCAAACTGTTTTTTGGCTTCCAATCCCACAATGGTCTGGTGGAGTAGCACATGGTTTAACACTGAGCCCAAAGAGTAACGCGTATCCTCGTGGGTGAGCGTGTCTTCAAGGGCTTCGCTTATGGCGATGCCTAAAGTTCCCGGGTGGTTCGGGTTTTCCTTCAAAAGTTTTCTGCCAAACTCTGTTTGGTCGCTGGGTGAAGGAAACATTTCAGCCCCGTAAAGTTGGGCGATGGTTCTTCTGCCGGGCTTCTGCGTATAGCTCACGCGAACCATGTAGATGCGGCATTTCAACCCGAAAAGCATGCATGAATAAGCCAAAGCGGTGCCCCACTGTCCGGCGCCTGTTTCGGTTACAAGCCTTTTTATGCCTTGCTCCTTGTTGTAGTAGGCTTGGGCTATAGCAGTGTTGGTTTTATGGCTTCCGGTTGGGCTGAAGTTCTCACATTTGAAGTATATTTTCGCCGGAGTCTTCAAGAACTTTTCCAGCCGCCTCGCCCTATAAAGGGGTGTAGGCCTAGGCAGCCGCAGATAGGCCTCTAAAACCTCGTCTGGAATCTTTATGAAACGCTCCGTTGAAACCTCCTGCCTTATAAGCTCTTTGGCAAATATTCTCTCCAAAAGTTTCGGGTCTATTGGCTCCAGAGTTGTCGGATCTAAGGGTGGAGGAAGCGGCTCTGGAAGGTCTGCTTGAATGTTGTACCACGCTGTTGGAATTTCATCCGGATCCAGTATAGTGAAGTATTCACTTTTCTGTATTTTAGGGCTCATTTATTTTCACCTATGTACTTTTTTGGACATTTAAGTACAAAAATATGCTGTGAAATATTTATACTTTATTACACAGAAAAGTACATTAGGCGACAATTATGTGGAACACCATAAAAAAGCACATGGAAAACTATCCGGAAAGGCTTAAAGTGGCTCGAATTCTCGTTGAAAACGGGTTAAGTGTAAAAAACGGGAGAATCTACCTAAACGAGATCGAAATTCCAAGGGCGCGCATAGCTAAAGCTGCCGGTGTGGATAGAAGAACCGTAAATGAAACATTGAAGGCTATAAGGGCTAACCGGGAGCTCCGCCAGATCTTTGAGGGCTTAAGGTCTGCTGGGCACTCCTTAAAGGAGATTGCCCGCCACCTAGACTTGGGTGTTGTGGAAATAACACCAGTAGACGCGCGAATGCCCGGGATACTGGCGAATTCAGCCATGATACTGGCAAAGAAGGGTTTAAGCATTAGGCAAGCGATTGTGGATGATCCGGAGCTTTCACCAGAGCCGAAGCTGACGCTTATTGTTGAGAAGAAGATTCCCGGAGAGCTTATACCCGAATTGTTGAAGGTTAAGGGTGTTGCAAAGGTTTCCGTTTACTGAACGTTTGGGTTTTCGAAGGCTGTTATTATCCACTTTTCTCCTCGCCTTTCAAGCTGCACAGTTACAATGTCGCCTTCAATTGTTGCCATAAGCTTGTTCCACTGTAGTGGTGGAAGATCTTTAGGTGTGGCTTCCACCCATTGGTACGTGACATTGTCTAAGCGGAGGACTATGTGGGTTGTGCCTTCCTCGACGTATTCGTATTTGCCTATAACTTTGGCTGTAACTGCGATTTCAGTTGTTACGCCGAAAAGTTTTAGGAACTCAAGCCTTGTGGCGCGCACGAGCTGTTCGCTTGTCATGCCCTCCACGTGCATTTTTATGGCTATTTTGCTTGTTTCCTCAGCGTCGACTATGGCGAATCCTGCCAAATAAATGGTTTCGTCTTTTCCGCCGACGCCTTCACGCCAATATATGGGCACGTACCATGCTAGGCGATAGTTGCCCGGCAGGATTTGCACCGGATAAAGCAGCGGCATTTCAGCATCGTACAAGCCTGCTGCTGGTTTTGGCAGTCTTCCCTCCACAAGGTCTTCGGCTGTCATCCCCGAAATGTAGTTGGCTTGTCTGTAATCGTAGAAGTATATGCTGCTTCTGGTGGCTTTGAAGACTCCGGACAGGGTGCGCTTGTTGCCGACTGGGTTTACGCAGACTAGGGCTACCAAGTCGTCTGTGTCTGGATCTATTATGTAGCGGGTGTCCTCTGTCATTTCGAAGCGTTCACGGCTTGGCGGGATAAACCACAAAAATCCTCCAGCCCAATAGTCGAAGCCCGTGCCTCTCCGGAAGTTCCCCATCTCGTTTATCATTTCTTCAAGCCAACCCTCATCATAAACTTGCGTAATCCACAGTGGAATTTGCTGGAGGTTCTTTGCTTGAGAATATAAGCCGCCTTTCTCGTCATAAACTATTGGGGTTTCGTAACGCCTAATCAGGTCGAAGCCCACGTTGTAGCGGGTTACAACATAGACTGGCTCGTTTGTTTCAGAATCCCACGTCACGTAGGCTATTCCGTAACGTTTTGACATATCATTTATATAAGAGCCGTAGTGAATGTTGTGGTCAAACCATAAGCCTTCGCCAACTTTAAACTCCTTTTTCAGAATTTTCGGCGGTGCAAGCGGTTCTGTGGCGTCTATTATCACAAAGCCCTTCACATAGTTTTCAGCTATAACATTTGTTGAGCCTATAACGGCAACCCAAACAAGCTTGCCCTCCGGAGTCTTAGTTATGTGGCAGCCTAAAATTTGGGTGTTGCTTCCAAACTCTGACATGTGGCGTCTGGCAATGGAAACTGCAAGTTCTTCCGTGACAAGTCGCACCGTGCCGTCTGGAATTTCAGAGTTGAAAGGCAGCCCTAAACCGGTGTGGATGAATTTGCTGAAGTACGAGGCGTTGGCAACCCTTTGAAACTGCCAAAACACAATGAAACTGGAAACAGCCAGCAGATAAGCCAAAAACAAAACACCAATAAGTCTACTTCTAATTTTTGTGGAAACTTTCCATGGAAACCGGCGATAGCGATAATAATAGTAGTCGCCGCCTTTAACATGCGTTTCTTCCGAACCTAAACGTTTCATGGTGAAAACCGACTCTATAAATGCAACAAAAATTCTGAGGAAAACAAGCAGGTAGACGAAGATGCTTAACGGAGGCTGGAGAAGCTGGATTATGAAAAATAGGAACAAGCCTAAAAGAAGCGAAATCACACGGGCTAGTTTTTTCCAGCCTGTTTTTCGCGGTGGGATGGGCATGTACCAGACAAACGCCCATATAAGGAGGAATATGAACAGGTTCAAAGCCTTCAACCATCCCTTTAATCAAGTGTTTTTGTTTGCCTAGAAAGCTTTTGCCCCCGGCGTGGTTCTGGCAAGTTTTATATGCAGTTTAAATTGTAGTTAGGGGCGTTGTTGAAGGTGAACCTTGTCATGGTGGATTTTGCCTTCACTGAAGAGCAAGAGCTTCTTCGTAGGGCTGTCCGCGAATGGTGCAGCAAAGAGTTGACGCTGGAAAAGGTTAGGGAAATGGACGGCAAAGGTGAAATCCCCAAGGAGATCATTAAGGGCTTAGCCGATTTAGGACTGTTATTGATGACGGTGCCAGAAGAGCATGGTGGTGCAGGCGCGGACTGGACGACCGCTTGTATTGCGGCTGAGGAGTTGGGCTATGCCGACATAAGCATAGCCGTGCCGGTGCTTTTCTTGGTGGAGGCTGCATGGGGCTTCGTGACGGACAAGTACTGCACTGAAAAGGTTAGGGAGGAAGTTATACGGAAGGCCGCCAGAGGTGAAGCTTTCATAGGCATAGCCTCAACCGAAGCGGGTGGAGGCTCAGATGTCGCCGCAATAAAGTCAACGGGCACAAAGGACGGGGATTATTGGATCTTGAACGGCGAAAAAACCTACATAAGTGGAACAGAAGAAGCCAAAAAGCTTGGCGGAGGCCACTTCACGCTGGTTAGAACCTCGCCTCCAACGCTGGGGGCAGCCCACAAAGGCATGACGGCCTTTTTTCTGCCAATTAACGCGCCGGGTGTGGAGGTTGGCAAACGCTTCGAAGACATGGGGCGAATGGCAATTTCCACTGGAAGCATAGTCATGGACAATGTTAGGCTGCCTGACGCATACCGCATAGGCGAAGAGGGGAAAGGCTTCTACTTGACTATGGAAGGTTTTGACAACGCGAGACTGCTTATCGGCGCAACATGCTTAGGCGCAGCCCAAAGAGCCTTGGAACTTGGCATGCAGTACATAAAGGAGCGGAAAGCCTTTGGAAACCCCATCGGCAAATACGAGGGCATCCAGTTCGATTTAGCAGATATGTGGGCTGAACTTGAGGCTTTAAGGTCGCTTGTTTACCGGACGGCGTGGATGAACGACCAGAAATACAAGCATGGGCGCTTCACGCCGTTGGAGGTTACAAAATATATTTCGGCTGTTAAATTGAAAGTGCCGCCCTTCGCCTTCAAGGTTTTCGAGCATGTCATGCTTTGGATGGGGGCATGGGGCTATACGAAAGACTGCCCACTGGAAATGGGACTGCGAGGTGTAATGTCCTATTATATCGGGGCTGAAGGCGCCATGAACATTCAAAGAATAATCATAGCGAGAGAGCTGCTCGGCAGAGACTACATACCATACAAATAAACGCCCAGCATGACGGTGATCCACAATGGACTATGAAATTAGGTGCACCTAATTCCCCATAAGAACAGCCAAAAATCTCGGAAGAATCGTCCAAAAATTCCATGAACTTGCTCGAAAAGGCTTTTGTAGAACTAAGCTCAGCCCTCGCTTATGCTGGCTACCAAAAACATTTACGAAAATGGCGAAACACCACTAAAAGAGAAAAGTGGTGGTAATAGAATATCGCCGCCAAGCCCTTTAAGAGGCTGTTCTATTGTGTAGATTTTTATGCATTATGATGAAAACGTTATTTCAGGGATTTACATGCCCAAAAACTCGGGAAAGAAGCCTAGACGTTTGATCGAAGCCTTATCCGCGTTCTTTCTATGTTTGTTTCAATACGTGCCAGTGGTTGGCCCTTGGCGTGGCTTAATGATCTTCCCACTTGCGTTTTACATATTTGAATTCTTTTGGAGTCTTCCAGAATTTAGAGAACAACAGCTACACCTTTTCCTCTTTGAACCAAAACTCATGTTTGGGAGAATTGTCGTGTTAATTGGCTTCTTGATATTTCTTGCGGCTTTTGTCCAAATGCTTAAAGCCCGCCGGAAAGGACTTTTAACCAGCGGGCTTTACTCGGTTGTTAGACATCCCCAATATTTTGGAATCATAATTTTAACTCTTGGATTAACCATCATGTCTATACAATGGTCAGGATGGCATACCAGCGTCGCCTTAGCATGGCTTATTGAGGTTTTCGGCTACATTTTGCTTGCAAGCTATGAAGAACGCTGCCTCTTAAAGGAATATGGAAAAGAATACGCTGAATACAAGCAAAAGGTCCCATTTATTTTTCCCATAAGGCTAAGCAAAACACTTGACCCACTCATTACAATATTAATAGCGCTTATTAATAGCGCTAATAATAATTTTCCTGCTAACGCTTATATGAGTAAAAGCGGCACATTTCCTTCGAAATCAGCTCGACTAAAAACGTAATTGTTTCTCTAAACCATGTTTAATTGGGTACACCTTAAGGAAAAATTTATATTGTAATGCTGTTTCTCATTGAGTCGCATTAGGAGGTTGTTGGTTTGTCAACACCTGCATCTGGAATTCCAGTTTTGGTATTAAAGGAAGGCTCAACCCGTTCAAGGGGCAGAGAAGCCCAGCACACTAACATTATGGCTGCTCGCATAATTGCTGAAACAGTGAAAAGTTCCCTCGGCCCGAAGGGCATGGACAAAATGCTTGTGGACAGTTTTGGCGACGTGACAATAACCAGTGACGGTCGCACAATTTTGGACGAGATGGATGTCCAGCATCCAGCAGCCAAAATGATGGTGGAAGTGGCTAAAACTCAAGATAATGAGGCTGGAGACGGCACGACAACGGCGGTCATTTTGGCTGGGGAACTGTTGGCTAAGGCTGAGGAGCTTATAGGCAAGAATATTCACCCAACAATCATAATTGACGGCTACAAGAAAGCCATGGAAAAGGCTCTTGAAACAATTGAAAAAATCGCCATACCCGTCGATTTAAGCTCAACTGAATATTTGAAGAAGGCGGCTATGACCTCCATGGCAAGCAAGCTTGTCGCCGAACACAGGGAATACTTGGCTGAACTAGCCGTTAAAGCAGTGCTTCAAGTGGCGGAAAAAGAAGACGGGAAATACAAGGTGGACATTGACGACGTGAAAGTTGAGAAAAAGCCTGGCGAATCACTGCGAGACACATTGTTTGTGAATGGCATAGTCTTGGACAAGGAAGTCGTTCACCCCGGAATGCCCAAACGGGTGGAAAACGCCAGAATAGCCTTGCTTGACATGCCATTGGAAATCGAGAAAACAGAATTTGACGCCAAAATCAACATTGAAAGCCCAGAACAGATGGAAGCCTTCCTCAAGCAAGAGGAAGAGATGCTGAAAGAAATGGTGGAGAAGCTTGCCGCCGTAGGCGCCAACGTGGTCCTATGCCAGAAAGGCATAGACGACATGGCGCAACACTTCCTAGCTAGAAAAGGAATCCTCGCCGTTAGGAGAATCAAAAAATCGGACATGGAGAAACTTGCCAAAGCCACCGGCGGAAAAATAATAACAAATTTGGATGATATGACTCCGGCGGATTTAGGCTTCGCAAGCCTTGTTGAGGAGCGCAAAGTCGGCGAGGACAAAATGACCTTCGTAGAAGGATGCAAAAATCCAAAGTCGGTGACGATCCTCATTAGGGGCGCAACTGAACGCATAGTGGATGAGGCTGAGCGTTCACTGCACGACGCCATATGCGTGGTTCGAGACATAGTTGAAGAACCGAAGGTGTTGGCTGGCGGCGGCGCTCCAGAACTGGAAGTTGCCCGCATGTTGAAGAAGTACGCTGAAACCCTTCCGGGAAGGGAGCAGCTTGCCGTCAAAAGCTTCGCGGAAGCTTTAGAGGCTATTCCAGCCACATTAAGCGAAAACGCTGGTTTAGACCCAATAGACATTCTATCGGAGCTAAGAGCAAAACATGAAAAGGGAGAAACATGGGCTGGAATTGAGGTTATCTCCGGAAAAGTGCAAGACATGAGGGAAGCCGGAGTCTTCGAACCAGTAGCCGTGAAAAAGCAGGTGATAAAATCTGCAACCGAAGCAGCCTCAATGATTCTGAAAATAGACGACGTTATAGCTGCTGGAAAAGCAAAAACGCCCCCAACGCCATCTAAGGGCCCCTCTGAGGGCGAATCTTAGGTGCCCCGTGGGGTAATGAAAAACGTCCAAAAAAGAGAAGAAAATTTTGATAGGCCCCCCCAAACTTACCCGTTTCGAAAAGGCTAGGATAATTGGGGCTAGAGCCCTCCAAATAGCCATGGGCGCTCCGATATTAGTTGAGCCTCCGAAAAGCTCCGCAAGCCCAATAGACATAGCCCTCCAAGAACTTGAGGCGGGTGTTCTTCCAATAACCATTAGGCGCACGCTGCCAGATGGCACTTACCAAGATATACCGTTAAAATGGCTTTTAGAAGGCGAAAAGAAAAAAGGCTCTGTTGCTTCTTAGGCTTTTTCTTTTTTGCTCAGCATTTTTGCGGTTTCAAGGGTTTTTCTAATTCTTGTCCAGTGGGCTCCCTGCCAGTAGATTTGACCGCATTTTGGGCATTCCCAGAACTCGTTGTAGTAGGTGTAGGTGCTTTCTTCAACCTTGCCTGCAACCTTCTCTTTTGGGATTGGTTTGACTTGGGCGTTGCATTTGGGACATCGAGACTTTGCCATGTCAATGTCTAGGCTTATGCCGAACCTTTGGGCTATTTTCGCCAAGTTTTCAGCTTCGGTTTGCCCGTCAACATAGAAGGCTTGTATGCCTTTGGCTGTTGCTTGCTGGTAAAGCTCCAAATCCCTTGTTAGGAGGATTCTACGCTCTTTTTTGGCTATAGCCATGAGTTGGGCGTCGTCCAGTTTGTTGGAGTATTTCACGTTATGTCCCAACATGCGAAGCCAACGGGTAAGCTTTCCAAGCATTCCATCAGCAATAAACTTCAACCAGTTAAACCTCCACCCAAAATTATTTCACCACATCCAGCCTCGGCAACTATTTCATTCTCATCCATTACCAAGAGTCCGCCCACAAAGGTTTTTACAGGTTTGCCCCTAACACGTTTTCCATCGAAAGGCGAAAACTTAGCCTTTGAATGAAACTTCGCCGCATCTATGACGTGTTCCCTTTTCATGTCCACAGCTGCTAAGTCGGCTTTACCGCCCTCCTCAATGGCACCTCGACCGTCCAGTCTAAAAATTTTGGCAGGATTTTCAGCCATCAATTTGACAACGTCCGCCAAACTGAGCAACCCAGCATTCACGGCGTCAAGCATCAACGGAAGCGATGTTTCAAGTCCAGGTACGCCCACCTTAACATCCCAGACTGTTTCCGCGTTTTTCTCGGCAAACATGTGGGGCGCATGGTCTGAGCCTAAAACATCAATCACTCCATTTTTTATGCCACGCCACAAACATTCTAAGTGGCTTTTATCCCTTAATGGCGGGAGAGTCAACGCAACAGTGCCGACGCGCTTTAAATCATCAGCGGAGAGGAATAAATGGTGCGGTGTTGCCTCACATGTTATTGGAACTCCAGCCTTTTTCGCTTGGCCTACCGCCTCTAAGCCTTGCCTTGTGCTTATGTGGCAGACGTGCACCCTTGCCTTTGTTTTTTCAGCTATTCTAACCACGCGTTTAACGGCTTCAGCCTCAGCCCTTTCAGAATGCACCTGGAGAAAAGCTTCAATGTCGTGGCGGCCTCTTTGCCTAAGCTCCTCCTCCGCCTTTTTAATGATGTTTTTGTCTTCGGCATGCACCGCTATCGGCGCTCTTCCAGCCACTTTTTCGAAGGCTTTTGTTAAGGCATTGTCGTCGTTTATGTTCAGCCCGCCCACTTGTTCAACCAAGTAAAGCTTGAAGGCAACAGCACCGGCGCTGATTATCTCGTCGATTTCCCATGTTTCACGCGGAAACTCTGAGTAAAAGCCCACGTTAACTAGGACTGCTTTCTTTGCCTTTTCCATCCTATTCCTCAAAGTTTCAGCACTCATGGTGACTGGACTGTTGTTGGGCATGTCCAAAACCGTTGTGAAGCCGCCCGCTGCAGCCGCCGCCGTTCCAGTGTAGAAGTCTTCTTTGTAGGCTTTGCCTTCGTCCCGCAAGTGCACGTGAACGTCAATCAACCCGGGCAAGACGAGAAGCCCGTTAAGGCTTAGCGTTGTGTCAGCTTTTGGCATATGGGTTTCTTTGCCAATTTTGTAGATAACGCCGTCTTTTATTGCTAGGCAGCACTCTTTCACTGCGCCGTCTACGTAGGCTTTCATGTTTTTTAGGACTAGGTCAACGATCAAATGGTTTTTGCTCCCGGGTTTTTGCTAGAAAAGGAGGCGTTTATGGTAGATAAAATTAGCCTCGGCAAGGCTTGTTTTTGAGGATTTCTTTAACCTCAGCCTTCACCCTCTCGTAAAGCGTATGGCTAACTAAACTTTTTTCAAGGGCTTTTTCCAGCTTTTCCAAATCTAAAACTTTGGTTTCGCCGTCTGGATGGATGCAAACGTCGACTTCTAAATCCACATAGCGTAAAGTGTTTGGGTAAACCTCCACTGGCGTGTTTATGTTTACGTACGCGCCCTTCCATGCGCCGTCTTTTGAGTAATAGTTTGTGGTTATGTGCCACTCGCCAAGCTTTGTTTTGCTTACTGCTTTGTCGCCAGCCTCCTTAACGGTGCCAAGCCCGTCGTACACGCCATCCGCCTTTATGGTTCGGCTGTAGCATAATTCGCCATTGTTTATGTCTTCTAGAACTGCTTGTCCAAGGTGGAAGACTGTACCGCTTAGTTTGACATGCTCCACTTCCACAGTCATGCCTTCTTCCGGAAACTCGGCGGCTGTCTGCTCTTCAAAAAGCCTTTTAACCTCGGCATAATTTTCGCCTTTTTCTAAGAGTTTTTCAGCCATCTCCAGAGCTGCTGAAACCCTACCGCCGCAGCTTTTGTAGAAGTGGTGTCCCTCCATGGTTGGCGTCACACAAGCCCTTAAGGCGTCCAGTTTCCTCTTTGAAGCATATGGAAACTCAACAGCCATGAAATACAAGCCCTCAATTATGAGGGATGGGGCCTCCGCGGAAGCCGCCTTCTCATTTAAGATTTTAGCCTTCTCAACAAGGGAAGCCACCTCGTTTTCCAAGGCGGTTCGAGGCTTGTAGGCTGCGGGTTCCCGCCAAATTATGCCCCATCCTTCGGGCGCCAACTGTTTCGCCAAAGCGTAAAGCTCTGCTCGCTTGGCTATATCATGAATTTTTAGGCTTACGCCCCCACGGATGTTTGGTGCAAGAATTGCGCAGTTTCCGACGAGCTTAAGCTGGGTTGTTAAAACTGGAGTTTTTCTGCCAATGCGTCGACGCTCCACTTGTACGAGGATCTCGTTTTGAGCTGGGGCTTGTGCATTGTTTTTTGGCAGGACGCCTATCGTGTCCTTTCCGATTTTAACGTAAATGCTTCTTTCATCTTCGCCCACCACGCAGCCTTTGTATATTCCGTCAACGCTTACGCTCCACTCTCTTGTTACAACATCTTCAAGAGTTGCCTGCAAAATCTTTTTGAAGGATTCTATGGCGGGCTTCGTTCCTAAGGCTACAACACCTTGAAGATCGTGTTTATCCTTGATCTTCATGTCTGGAGGCTCATTGTTGTCGGCGATTCCAAAACGTGATTTTATGGCTTGGGATGGCTGGACAACTTCAAAGCCGTTTTCCAACAGCAGTTTTGTTAGGGCTGTGGCGTATATGCCTCTAACCTTCGCCTTCAAGGTTCAGCCAACCCTTTCAACCTTGAAGAGCCCATCTACCTTTTCCACTTTAAATTTGACGCCCAAAAGGGTTTCAGCAAGCCAAATATTTGTTTCCAAATGGTCGGAAAGCTCCCTTGTATAGTAGGCGGATTTTCCCTTGGCTAAAGCCACATATGGAATTAGCATGTCAGCCAAGTGCACGTCAACAGTGGCCCTTGAATCAACCTCCATGTAAAGTTTTTCGGCGGCTTCCACGCCCACTGCCTCGCTTGTTTTCCGCAGTTCGCCTATAGCATCCGCGCCCAGAACCGCGCCTTGGTCTGTTTCAGCCCAAAGCACTATGGAGCTTCCCTTCTGCAGCGGGTTAGAACGGTCGTTCACTACTTGGATGTCGGCGACTAAGCCCTTCCCGCGGAGATAGTTGTTGGCAGCTTCCGCTTGCCGTTCAGCCACCCTCCTGTCGGCTAGAAAAGTGCAGACAGAAACACCTTTAACAGACTTTAATGCGCCGAACTCCTCCATTAAAAGCGGCTTAAGCTCCCTGCATGGCTCGACGGTTAAGGTGACCTCGCCCATGCCTTTCGGGTAATAGCCATACTTGTGGACTGTTATGGCTGCGTTTACGCCCATGCGTCTCAAAACTGGGAGGAAAACATACCGCATATAATTTATTGTCGGCGAGTGGGAGACGTCTGTTCCGCCCTTCGAAATGTGGAGGTTAACCGTGTCTTCGGCGAAAATGCAGACTGGCAAGACAGTCATAATTAGCATGGGAATGCTTCCAGCCGTGCCAATCTCAGCCTCAAACTTCCCGCCTTTAATGCGTTTAGGCGTAAACCATAACTCCCGAGAATTCAAAACTGCGCCTTTAACGTCTGCGTCGCAAAGCTTTGCCGCCGTCAAAACAGCCTCCAAGTGTTGAGGGCGCAGCCCGGGCTGAGGTCTGTTCTGCCTAATGTTGAATATGTGAAGGGGCTCACCCAGTATGGAGGCTAAGGCTACTGAAAGCCGCAGTATGGTGCCGCTACCGCTTTTCTGGCTTCCATCGATCTCAATCAAACTCAGCGAGCCCCTTTTTGGCTAAGTTTGCCTTCACAAACAATTAATAAATAGGGCTATATGGGTATTAAGGATTGAAGGACGTGCACCCCTATGAGCGGAGACAAGGAGTACCTTGAAAAGCTTGCGGAAAAAGTGGAGGAACTCCTCATAGTCTTGAACAACATAGCTGAAGACCTAAGGACAGTGGCGGCTTCATTGAAGACTATAGCGGTTTCCCAGCTTAGCCAACCACCACCCGCACCAACACCAGCACCAAAGGTGCCAGAGCATCCCCCAGTTGAGAAGCCTCTGGGCATAGAGGATGTTAAAATGATGTTCCCGGAGGATTTGGAGGGGCTCTTGAACTTTGAGGACAAAGGCGAATACATCAAAATAACGCCCCGCCAGTATTTGGGCGCGGAGAACTTTGCGAAAATAGCTCAGATAGTGCGGGGGGCTGGCGGCGACTACATAAGCGCTGGAAAAGACAGCCACTTCCGCATACCAAAACTCAAGCCGTGATTATGCAAGCCTAATATCTTATTTCAAAATCTTTGAACTCGCCTTTGTAATCTTCCCATTTAACTTCTACGCCTGTAACCCTCGCTCCGGGCGGTCCATGCCTGCAAAACTCTATAAGCTGTTTTACGGCTTCCTCTTCGCCTTCGAAGACGGCTTCAACTCTGCCGTCTGGAAGATTGCGAACCCAACCTTTCACACCACGCATTTTGGCTTCCCGACGCGTTTCATATCTGAAAAACACGCCTTGAACACGCCCACTCACAAACACGTGGGCCCTCACCTTCATAAAGCCCGCGCCCTCCACACGTTTTGAAAGCAATAGCATGTAGGTTTTAGACGTTCACTTTAACTTAACTCTCTCTCCGCAGTGCATTTCCAACAATGCGCCACTGGCTTTTTAAAGGGAAAATGGAAGAGCGCAAATTTTGGAGGCTGAAAGGGTTTGGAGTCAAGCCTTGGAAAACTTTTGGTTTACGCTCCAAAAACGGCTTCTTGTAGGAAAAGGCTGAAAGTCGTAAAGGCGGCTGTTGAGAAAACCGCAAAAACGTTGAAAATGGACTTTGAAGTTGTAGCGTTTAAGGGCAACACGCCCATATACGTGTACTATAAGGATGGAACAGCGGACCCCGTGCCCCTCTACTGCGACGGCGAAGGCGCAAAAAGCCAAGAACAAGTATGCAGCACGTTGCGAAGCATGATGTTTGTCTTGTCGTTTCACCCGAAATACACGGGTCTAAAGAGAATCAGAAAAATTGTTATGAGGTTTTCCTAAACTTTATAGACTGGTTTTCAAGGATTACCTCGTAAACCTGGTTAACGTCAAAGTCTATACCTAGGCTTTCATACTCCTGCTCAGTCAAAAACAGTATAATCTTCGGAATTGCAAACTGGGCTCTAGCTGGGAAGATTGGCAGTTGCTGCTGTAAAGCCTGAAAAACCTCCTGAACAACCCTAGCCTCTTCAGATTGGGGTCTAATGGGAAACTGGGGTATGGGACGCTCCTCGACGAGTTCTATGCGTTTCCCAAGATTCCCATCGGGATCGCGAATGGATTCAATCTTGTTAACTCTAACTTGGATCATCAAATCATCCACCAAAATGAAACACAAGCTGATATTTAGGGTTTTGCAGCGAAAGAGTGGAGGCTATTCCATTTCTATGGTGGCTGGAGGCTTAGGCGTAACATCATAGTAGACTGTTGAAACGTTTTGGCATTTTGCAAGAATTTCTTTGGCTGTTTTTTCAAGCGTTTTCCATGGGATTTCGGAGACATGTGCCGTTAGGAAGTCTTTTGTTTGGATTGCTCTCACGCTTATAACGTATGGTTTCTTTTCCGCTATTTCGTCTATGGCGTATAACACTCTTGTGATTGTTGGGTTTTCGCCTGTTATTTTCGCCTGCAACGAAACAAGCCTTGAAACGGGTGCTTGGAAAACTTTTCCATTAACGGTTTCAACTTTAACGCCTACAACTTTGCCGTAACGACGTTTGCCGCCCTCCACGCCCGTAGCCTTATCCACGAAAACCTTCACGTACACGTTTCTGGACGGCACATTTAGAAGTCTCGCCACGGTTTCCCGCACATGAACCGCCGACGGCTCTGAGGCTTCCTCATTGTCTATTATGGCGGCGAAATACTGGCTTGGCTTGTGCTCCGCAAGCAAACCCTCAACAATGGTTGTCGCTTTTTTAAGAGTTTCAAGCTTGTCCGGGCGGATTTCGCCTACAACCCGCACTGAAAGCCCCGGACCCGGGAATGGTTGTCTTTCAGAAATTTCTGGCGGCAAGCCCAAGTATCGGGCGACCATGCGCACTTGCTCCTTGTAAAGCGCGAGCAAAGGCTCAACCACTTTGAAGCCGAACTTTTCCATGGGGTTTATGCCAATCTGCTCAAGAACATTGTGCTGGGTTTTTACACCGCCAACCGTTTCTACAATGTCGGCGCGGATTGTTCCCTGCACCAGCACAGTGCAGCCTTCTTTTTTGGCTGTTTCGCTTAAAACATTGTAGAAGGTTTCACGGAACTTTTTGCGTTTCTCTTCCGCGTCCCTCAAACCTTTCATGGCGTTTAGGAAGCGTTCGCGAACATTGACAATTTTCACGGGAACGTTGAAGGGCTCTTTTGAGAGGATTTCCGCCACCCTTTCCGGTTCACCTTCCCGCATGAAAGCGTCATCCAAGAAAACGCAGACGAGATTTTCGCCTATAGCTTTACGCGTTAAAACGGCGCATGTAGTGCTGTCAACACCACCGGAAACCGCCACAAGCGCTTTTTGATTGCCTATGGCTTTGCGTATAGCTTCAACTTGTTCTTCGACAAACTTTTGAGGGTTGAAACTTTCCATGTTGGATGCTTCCCCTACGTGATTAACTGGTTTACCGCCTCACAGCTTATGTATTTGCCGCCTCTTGGTATTTTAGAGACCCTTAAAACCTTTTTCAACAAATCCATTGAAACCGGAGCCCCAAGCTCTTGAAAATTCGTAAACCTAATGAAGGTGGCTTTCTCTCTGCCTCCCAAAAATTTTACATATTCCTCAAAGGAGTTTAAACATGTTTCATCGCCATACTTTTCCCAAAGCTCTTTGGCGCCGCCGGCTACTCGCTCCACGAAGTCGGCGACGCCGCGAATCTGCATGAAGGGACGCTTAACATAGAAAAGCAATTTCTCAGCGTAGAGGGGACCAACGAGGTTTCGCCGCACAAAAGCATGAACGCTGTGGTGGCTTTTTGTTCTTTGGCAGAGTTTTTCCCACCATTTCACGTCAGAAATCAAAATAAAGCCGTAATGTTCATCTGCCGACAAAGCCAGCACCCGTAAATATACACCACTTTTGGGTTGTTTGGCTCGAAAAATAACCCTTTCGGTTTAGAAGAGAACGCCAAGCTTCCCGGCTTTTACGAGTAAAATACAAACCTCTGAAAAAGGCTCTGCAAAATTTTGAAACAAGACTTTAAAAAACAACACCTACAAAAACTCGAAAAACCCCGTATATGAACGCTGAAGCGTGTTAAAGTTTTTCTACAATCACCACCTATTACAACTTGCCTTCCAAAAGCCCTAAACAACCGTGAGGCTCGGCGAAATGGATGTCAACCAATTAAAAACCCTGTCAACCGCCTTAAAAGAGTTGAACGAAAGCTACAATGATTTTCTATGTTCCATGAAAGACACCGTTCGGGAGGCTAAAACTGCGAAAAAACTTTGGCACGACGGCCAAAAGCCCTGGCTGATAAAGTTGGGTTTAGCCCTAATAGTTTTTCCAGAACCAGCCGTAAGCGACATTCTTGGCACCCTCTTAATAGCAGCTGGAACAGTGCAGGAAGGCTTGCGTCGCCGCGCCCTCCACGTGGAAGATGTACCCAAAACATTCAAAAACGTGGTGAAGGAACTCCAAGCAGTGCATGAAAACATTAACCTTTCTGGAAGGCTTGGTTAAATCTTATATTTGCAGCATGTTATAAGCATAACATGCCCGATGCGGGGTGAAGGTGTGAAGCTCGTAACAGTCCTGTTACCCGAAGCTTACCTGGAAGGTTTAGATGAGCTTGTTAGGGCGAACATGTACCCAAGCAGAAGTGCCGCCATAAGGTCGGCGGTTAGAGACTTGCTTAAAAAGGAGCTTTGGGAAAGGAAGGAAAGATAAA
>CAZZMT010000027.1:0-3537 GCA_964655395.1 uncultured Candidatus Bathyarchaeia archaeon
TGCCCAATATGCTCTTCTATACATCCCAACAATAATCTTTTTCACCTTCCCCTCATTTCTTATCTTCTCCTCAATAACCTTTAATAAAGTGCTTCCAACGCCCATCCTTTGATGTGATGGTTTAACGTACCCGTGCCTAACCAGTGCTGCATCACCTACATATTCGTATCCCATAATTCCAACAATCTCGCCGTCTAATTTAGCTGTTAGAAATTTTATTCTTTCAGCTTCTAAAGAAAACTCTTCCAAACTCATCTGCGGCTCTTTATACGCCTCGGGCGGTAAAACCTTTTTATAAGACTTTGCTGCTTCATTTAATACCTCAAGAGCCTCAGTAAACTCCTCTCTTTTAAGCTCCTCAATTTTAACATTATTCATAATAACATAATTGTGCTTTGCTTCGATAATATATGTTTTAAGGTTTTAGTTTTCATCTCTCAAACGTAGATGCTTAAATTCGGCCCTCGACACTTGATACAAGATTTCTTAAATGACAACATACAATTGCGGAAGAGGACTTGGCGCTCTAGGAAGGAGTGTTGCTTGTCTTACTCGACCATTTAAAGCATTAGGCTTTTGGACAGCCGCGTGTTGAAATACGCAAACGCCTCTTCAAGATTTCAAAAAAGTTCGTTTGATTCGGCTTAAATTCCCTTTGAGTTAACGGCGGTAAACCCCATGTTTTTCCACAGCTCTAATGACAGCCCTTATGTTTTCGACGGGGGTTTCTGCTGGTATAGCTGTTGATGATGCTAATATGAAGCCTCCGCCAGGCATGAGTTCTTTAAGTAAATCTTTTATATACTCTTCAACTTTTTCAGGTGTGGCTTGCATAAGCATTGTTGGAGGTATTCCGCCAGCTATGCAAGTGTGTCCTCCGAGGATTCTTTTTGCCTTCCTCACATCTGTCTTTTCAAACATGGCAGTGCCCCAGGCCTTGGGCAATTCAAGGATTCTTTCAAGGTGAGCATCGTGGCGGCCTTCAAAGGCAACACCGCATTTGATTCCGATGTTGTTGAAGTCTACGATGATCTTTTTTAGGTATGGCCAATAAAATTCGCCATAAAGCCTTGGCGAAAGATATTCATTCAAGTGAAGTGGTATGCCAACTCGCTTAGCCGACCCAAACCTTTGTTGAAGATTGGAGTATTGAACTTTCAGTAATGCATCGCAAGCCATCTTAACCTTTTCGGGAACCTTCCATAGATCAATCAATACGTTTGGAATAGTTCTCAAATAGTCACCTATAAAGTCCAATGGCACCAGAGTCAGTACAGACGGGGTCAAGAAATACCCAAGTTTTGCAATTTCGCTAGCTAGCTTTTCCATGAACATTGAATATCTCTGACCTTCCAGAACCGCTTTCATAAGGGCTGCCATGGCTTCTGCCGAACCAGGCCTTCGCAGGGCTTTGTGCGCTCTAGGAACTACTTTTTCAGCTGCAAACCTAACGGGGTCTTCTATGAACTCGTCGTATTCATCCTGTCTTAGAAATTCTCCCCCAATAAACTGGTAGGATCCAGAGTTTGCTGACAATTCACGTCCAGGCCAACAGGTGTAGGTGTCTTGTAGGATATCATGCATTTTACCCGTTAAAACTCCGACAAAAGAAGAGACCTCTGGATAAGCCATCAAAGCAAAACCTAGCAGGCAGCGAGAGCCCATCATGGGCATTGGAGGTGAATCTACTGGAAAATCCTTTGCTACTTTGAGGATGGCTCTGTACGCCTTCTCATAGTTAAAAAGAAGCTCATGCACAGTTATGCCCGCCCATTTGGCCATAAATCCGTAATCAAAGTGAAGCTGCAGGGGAACTCTGTCAGGTTCCTTAAGATTAGCTACAGCCTCCATCCTTTCCATTCTTTCTCTTGCCAACTCTTCTACAGCCTTACTCAAAAACCTTCACCACGCGAACTCCTAACAGATTTTGTCTTTAGACGACTTTTAAAAATTTGGATGGACATATGTAACCCTCACGAAGACTCTGCTTAGGACTGTAATAAGGGGTCTCCTAGTTCCCAATCAAGGCTAAAATAGCAAGCGCAAAAAGGAATAAAGTTGATTCAAACAGCTTCGGTAGATGTTTATGCTCAACGCAACCCCATCGAGAAAATAGAAAACGTCAAAATTAAACAAAACGTTTTTCGCTATTCATGTGTGCCACGACAAGTATAACAAAATTTAATTACACGTTTAAAATTAGGTACTATTGATGCACCGTTCCAAAATAGTTCTTCTGTTGTGCTCACTTATTGTTATAACCTGTTTTACGTGGCTCATTATCTCTAATTATGGCTTTTTGATATGCAAATTGATGCCTGATAGAGGAAAGCGGTTCAACTCTCTTGCCGAATTAGTGGACTTTCTCAAAAGTGATGACTTAAATGAACGTGAACCATCTGCTGGCTATACATGCGTCGAGTTCGTAAAAGATTTCATTAACAGAGCCCAAGCCAAAGGATACTGTGACGTTTTTTTCTACTCGTTGTCTGGGGACAATATGAAACGGTTTAAAGAAGCTTTAAGTTCAATTAAAGTTGTGAAAGAACGTGAGGGAAGCATGGAGATACGGGATTACTCCAACTTCATAACTTCCGAGAATGTGGGACACGCCGTTGTAAAAACTACTGTTGTGGAAATCGATGTTGTCATCGACGTTATCATCGATCCGCAAATTGATGTTGTTCTCGCGCTAGAGGACTTCTCCGTTCTTTATGAGGGCGAAATCCTTTATGATAATTAGGCAAGGGCAAACTTGCTGATTCCAGCTTGTTCGGTTTCTGTAAGCCTTTAGCTTTTTCAGCCTTAAGCTCTTTTATTTTAAAGCGAAAAGAGAAACTTAAAAGCCTTTCTCTAATTTGTTCTTTGAAACTTTCGCCTAACTTTTTCGATAGGTCCCCAACTACTCTATCCTATTTAATTGTTTAATTGATAGGTTCAAGCCTTTTCTTCTCGGCTAAAATCAAGTGTCTAAAAACTTCCCTCTCCGATGGTGAGGTCACCTATCCCTTTATCTCTCAAAAATTTTATAGTTCCTTCTACAATTCTGCTTGTCCGTTGTCATTCCTGTTGATGAGTGTTTAGTAACAATATAATTTGGCTTTATCAAAATGGGTTTTTCCGAAAAAGAGCTTCACGTGAGTCATGTTTTATCATTTCAGGAGCCTTGACTGTCACTTCAACTGGATTTGACCCCTTAACTTGGCAACTCTGCTCATGTTAGCGTCAACTAAGCTTAGAACCTTAAGAAGATTTAACTCTTCCGTTCTTCAAAAAACCAGAAGGGAAAAAGAAATAGACGAGAAACGAAATGGTGAGGCCGTTCAAAAGTTTTGAAGTTTACTTTTTCTCCTCTTTCTTTTCTTCTTTCTTCTCTTCCTTCTTCTTCTTTGGCATAGCTATCACCAAATTTGTGCTGAAAAATCGGTTCTTTAAAAGTTTTTCTTTTTCATGGTTTTGGCGCAAAAGTATGGTTTTGGGCGTTTTGATGAATAGAATTATTTTTAAGCGTTAAACAGTAGAATAATTTGCTTTTAG
>CAZZMT010000028.1:0-19750 GCA_964655395.1 uncultured Candidatus Bathyarchaeia archaeon
GATAACGGTTATGATGAAATAACAATAAATGCCACGAGAAGCCCCCAATATCACGGGCCATTCCTTATCTGGGAAGCCCCACTAAATATAGGCAACTACGACATAGTTGTAGACGAAAATTTGAACGGAATTCGTGACCCATGTGAAAAAGTTGATGAATCAAAAATAGTTCCAGGCGTCTTCGTAATCCAAGACATTCCTTTCGGCTTAATTACGTCTACAGTGTCCTCTTTCGCAGCCGCAATAGTTTTTACTAAACGTTACAAGCTGCTCAAAAACAGACTATAAAACGGTTTTACGTAAAATCCTTTTAATCCCTAAACCAGCTAATATCCAATCGAACAATTATAGAGGTTAAATGTTGACTAAGAAATTATCTAAAGAATCCTTAATTGAAGAGCAAATAATCCAAATTGTAAAAAGCGAAAAACCCCAAATTTTTGATTAACTTCTCCATTATAAAAGAAAGATATACTCTACAAGAGGGGGAGGCTTTAAAACTTATTTTAGATTTAGTAGACCGTGGGAAAATTAGGGTAAGCGAACAGCCGAAGCAAACCCCAGCATCCTTAAAATCTTACGTATGCTCAGGCGAAGCATGCTGGTTCTGGACAACTATCTAGTTGTCTGTTGCAACAGCAATAGTAGTGTTCGCTATCCCTGAAAATGCATACCCAATAATATACATACGATATGTTTTAGGCGTCATATTTGTCCTCTGGCTGCCGGGATTCACCTTGATAAAGGCGCTTTTCCCAACAAAAAAGGAAATGGACATAATTGAGCGAGCAGCCTAAGCATAGGTTTAAGCCTATCCATAGTCCCGTTAGTGGGCTTGCTCTTAAATTACTCTCCATGGGGCATTAGGCTCACACCCATAACCCTGAGCCTTTTAGCATTAACATTAGCTTTCGCCACAGCAGCCGTAATCCGTGAACATCAAGCCAAATTAAGCGAAAATCAAAAGATCACGCGTTGTCAACCCACTAAATCCCAGCATAGCACTAGCCAACCACACCTGGCTACTCAAAAAAGTAACAACCTTAATAAATACAAAAAGGTCCCAACTTATCTTAACATTGTGTTAGGCGGCTATTCTGCCGGTCTAAAGATTCAGCGGCCGCCTAACACCTAAACCACGCTAGGTTTATATTGTGAAAATTTCTATTCAATGAAATGTAACATCAACGTATGCGGTGGGCTGCTTCGCAGTCGGGTGTTCTTATAAGCTAATTGAAAAGCTCAAAAAGGTAAAACTTATAAACAGATAATCCCACTTAAAAGTGGGAATTATAAATGGAAATTAAAATTGGTGATAAGGGTAGAATAACCCTTCCACTAAAATTGAGAATGCTGTTGGGCTTAAAGGAAGGCGATTCTCTAATAGTTGAAGTTACAAGCAGAGGCATACTTCTAAAGCCTAAGGGAGCAACAGCAAAAGAAACTTGGGGAGCAGCCAAGATCGGCAAGGTTGAAATAGAAGAGATTGAAGAGGCGCTTGGAAAGGAATCCTAAATGCGCTTCGTGGACTCAAACGTGTTCGTATATCACTTAGCCGCAGATCCAACCTATGGGAAGAAGGCCAAAAACATCATGGAAAAAATAGAAGCTGGCGAAAAAACAGTCACATCAACCCTTGTTATAGCGCAGGTGTGCAGCTACCTAAAGTGGAAAAGAAGAGAAAACGTGATACCTCTATTCTTATCCTTCCTAAAAGGACTAACCTCCCTACAGAAAATTGAAACAAACATACTGGATTTTGAAGAAGCTCGAAGCGTCCAAACCCAACTAAATCTTCCATGGTCCATGTGGGATGACATAGTAATCACCGCACAAATGAAAAGGCTTAACATAAAGGAAATATACTCAAACGACAGCGACTTTGACAAAATTCCATGGATAAAAAGAACGTTCTAAACTCTAAAGCAAAAATACATTAAAAACGCTCAACCAAAATCAGAATAACCACAGATTGCCTAGATGGCAACAAACAAGAATAACGGAGGAAACTTCAACGTATGCTGTAGGCCACCTCGCCCTTGGATACATGTTCGCCAAGCTAACTTCTAAGGCAACGAAAAACAGAGCCAACGTTGCCCTAATCCTCACACTTTCAGTAATACCAGACATTGACTTTCTAATCCCAAGTATTGACCAGAAGGCCCCACCCACTCGATTATAACAGCACCCATAATATTCATTCCAATATTCGCCCTATACCACAAAAACGCCCTTCCATACTTCACAGCCATAATTCAACATTCACTTTTAGGCGACTACATTCCAGGCCAAAAAGTTCAACTCTTATGGCCGCTAACCACAAAAACTTTTGGACTCGAATTAGGAATTAAAAGTCCAGCAAACATAACCATCGAGTGGCTTTCCCAATAGAAGTGCCGACAACACTTATACCACCCTATATAATACTCACAGCCCTCTTCCTAGCATCCATAATACAGAGTTATAAATGACAGCGAAAACAACAAAATTATTCTCCAATCACTCAAATCTTCAATTTAAAAACCAAAAACAGAAAAAAAGGGGAAAATTGCGGGGATTTCTGTAAAAACTTAATGTCCATGCTAGACTACGGGCCCCATAAAAGGACTACAGGCTTCCAGTATATGAAGTTTTGATTTTTCTAAAATAGGTTTTACGCCCTCTATTTCAGTTATGTATTCAAATCCACCTCTATCAGCTTTTTAGCTTCTTCCACATTGCTTGCCACTTTACAGATGTATTCTACCATGTGTGGGCTGGTTGTGTATACTTAAGCGTTGTCCAAGTAGCTTCTAAACGTATAGTATGTCCTTTGTTTTAGCGTATTTCATGGTAAACTTCCAACATCTCAGAGTAAGGATATTTTAAGAAGCCTTGGCTTCTTAAGTTTGACGCTATCTCCGCCGCTGATTCCCAAACAGTTTTTGCGGACTTTTCAGCTTTATCCTTGAAATCGAACTTATTGGTTCGTTATTGGTTCGTCACTAGGATAACGATGAATTTTCCGTAAAATCCGCTATGGTTGTGTCGTTTGCTCTGCGGGCTTCCGCTTATCGCTTTTTTCTTTTCCTTCTTTTGCACTGTGGTCAAGGTTTGCACAAGCCTGCCAAGGCGTGGAATCTCGACCCGCATGGTCATCGTTCTCTTGGCAACTTATGATCTAAGTCGTTTTGCAAATTAAATTGAATAAAAGATTGTCGGAGGGCCTGGTACGGATATAGAAATGCGCCCAGGTTTTCTGTTGAAATTATTGTCTGCTTCGAGTCAACGGGAGTTGGTAATCTTTAAGTTTATTGTAGTTTTTGCCCTGCTCCTAAGGTGGCTATCGCGGTTGCAATTAATGATAAAAAGGCTGCTAGGTAAAATGAATAAAGGTAGGACCCTGTTAAATCCCTTATCAAGGCTCCTGTCGCTCCACCTGTTAAGCCAGCTGTTCCCCAAGCCGTACAAATAAGCCCATAAATTCTACCAAAGTTTTTTCTCCCAAAAAGGAGGGCAGTTGCAGGAGAAAAAAGAGTCAATATTCCTCCATAACAAAAGTAGATCCAAACAACGACGATTAGAAAGCTCCAAGGATTTACATAAGTAAACGATAAAACAATCAAGAGAATTGCTGTAATTAAAAAGTTAAGTCGCATTGCTTTCCACACGCCGATTTTGTCCGAAACCTCTCCCCAAAATGGCCTGCCACACGCATTGAAGATTGAAGTAACCATCATGGAAAAAGGGATTATTGTATTAGTTATATAAGTTAGATCAAAGCCAGAGATAATCCCGCTCTCATTTATTATCGGAGCAATATTGCCTATAATCATTAACCCAGCAAAAGCTGAAAAGGCGTGGACAAGCCAAAGTATGTAAAATTTGCTGGTTTTAACAGCCTCTTTTAGAGTCAAATCAACCAAGGGTGTTGACGGATGAAATCTAAGGGAAGAGCGCTTCTCTGAATTAGCAGAAATGTAAGGTTTGTAGTCTTGTGGAGGATTTTAAAAAAGATTCCCGCAATGACCAAAACTAATAAGTGAATTAAGCCGACTCTTATGAATGTCTGAAAGACGCCTACGACGTTTAGGAAATATTGAATAAGTGGAGCTAAAACAGTTGCACCTATTCCAAATCCAAAAATGACAATCCCGGATGCAAGACCAGGTCTATCTGGAAACCATTTTATGACTGTGGATGCCGTAACAGAGTAGGTTAACCCTACTCCCAAACCTTGCATCATGCCAAGTCCAATATAGTAGAACCATCTAGCAGTGTTCCAATCAGAGACTGCGTGTAGGCTCCATCCAATAAAATGCCCAATAAACAGTAAAATTGCACCCACAAAAATGTTCAGCTTCGGTCCCTTTTTATCGTAGACAATGCCTCCAATGAACACTGCCACTACATCTAAAAGCATAGCAATAGAATATGCCAATACTAGTGGAGCGACCAAACTCAAGTTGTACGTTGTCTGGAGAGCTTGATAATATAAACTGAAACAGTAAATCCCTCCAAGTATTAAGTTTATAACCGAACCTATGACCGGGTAAACCCATCTATGCACGTTTATTTTATAAATAAACAACTGCTTAAAATAGTTCGCTTTAAATTTAAGGATATTGTTCATGCCAAAATGACGCTTCTCTTTTTCATGTTTCCTCTAGAAAGTCTGTTTTCTTTTTTAGTTTGCGTGAAATTGCCGGATTGGGGAAATTCAACTCTTCTTAATGAGCTTGATTAAGGGTTTTATGATTCCCTCAGGCATTAACATTATGAATGCGACAAATATTATGCCATATATCAAAAGGTGAGCTCTAGCAATTACACCGCGAAGCAGTTCTGATAATAATGTTAGGATGTAAGCCCCTATTACAGGTCCTACAATTGTTCCCATTCCTCCCACCACGCCCATGGCAAACGCCATAAATGAAGTATCGGCGGATAGCAATGCGGGGGAAACTATCATCATATAATAGCAGTAAAAACTGCCAGCCATTCCAGAGAAAAAGGCACTTATGGCAAATGATAATACCTTATATTTTGTAGTATTTAGACCAGAGGCTTGAGCAGTGATTTCGCTTTCTCGTATTGCAGTCAATGGGATTCTAAGTCTGCGATTCGCAATGTGATACATAATGATTATAGAAAAAGTCATTAGAAAAAGCGATATGTAAAAATTAGGAATCATTCCACTCACCATAGACTTTACAGGAAGACCCTCTTCGCCTCTCGTTATTCCCGGAAACGCTATAATAATCGCCCTAACTGTTTCAGCAAATGCTAGGGTGGTTATGGTCAGGTAAGGCCCTTTAACTCTCAAGGATGGTACTCCAATAATGATGCTGAAAAGCGCCATAGCAGCACCTGAAATTGGAATACATATGGGTGGTGGAACATTATACCACATAGTTAGGAAGGCAGCTACATAGGCTCCCCCTCCGAAAAAGACAGCATGGCCCAAGCTTATTTGGCCGGTGTAGCCTGAAAGCAAATCCCAGCTTGCGCTAAATACAGCATAAATACTTGCAACAGTCAATAAGTGTATTATGTAGGGATCTGTTAAAAAAATGGGAATTAACGCTAAAATCACCAACGGAACGAAACTAGGAAGCAGATCTCGAACTTTTCCCTTCCATGCTTTAATTGTAAGTGTCATGTTTCCTTCCCCCTTCTAAATATTCCTGAGGGTCTGACAATTAATGTGATTATGATGCTAATGAAGAAGCATGTGGTCCGCCATGAGGGAGAGATGAAATATCCGACCAACGATTCTGATATGCCTAGCACGATTCCAGCGATTATAGTTCCTCTAACATCACCCAGTCCTCCAACTATAACTATGGCGAGGGCTATTAGCAAATATTCCCATCCTACATGTGCATGAAACATGTAGATTGAATTGAGGAGAACCCCTGCTATGGCAGCTAGGGCACCGCTTAGAGCAAAAGTTAAGGCACGTATTCGTTCAATGGCAATCCCAAAAATCATTGCGACTTCCTCGTCTTGAGCAAGTGTGCGTATAGCTTTTCCAAGCTTTGATCGTGTAAGAAATAACCATAATCCACAAATTAAAATGGTGCTCACCGCTAAAAGAACTAAGCGCTGTATTGGAAATTTTATGCCGAATAAGTCTATGGAGCCAAGAACGTAGAATCTAGACATGATGTACATTGGCCACATTCCTAAGGCACCTGCTAAGAGAACAATCTGTTCAACTATTATGCCTAATCCAAAAGTTATCATCAATATTCTCATCTCATAAGCTCTGAATGGGTAAACGGCTAACCTTTCAATAAAAATTCCCAACGCAAAAACAGTTAACGCTGCCAGTATGGTGGTTATAAGGGGGTCTGGGATAAAAATGTTATATAAATAGTAGGATAAGAAAGCACCGAGGACTAGAAGCGAACCATGCGCAAGATTTACTACACGCATTATCCCGAAAATTAAAGACAAGCCAACACTTGCAAGTGCGTATATTGCTCCTAAAACCAGCCCGCTAAAGATTAACTCCATAATTGTCGCAATCAAAAGACCTACCGACTCCTGAATGTTTTTCTTAAGATGTGTTTCTAATCCTTTTAAAGCTTTTTGGCATATTAGAACTTGAGCAAACACCATGATGTTTCATTCATTATTAAGTAAGACTTTTAAATGCTATGGAGGTATACAATAATGGATTAAAATGGCTCTTCTAGAAGTTAAAGGCTTGACAAAAAGATTTAAAGGATTAATAGCTGTTAAGAACGTAAGTTTTACTGTGGATGAAGGAGAATGTGTAGGGATTATTGGACCGAACGGAGCTGGAAAGACCACGATATTCAATTTAATAACAGGTTTTCTTAAACCTGAAAATGGGGCTGTTTTTCTAAAAGGGGAAGACATAACAAACCTTAAGCCTTATGAAATCGTTAATAGAGGAATAGCTAGGACATTCCAATTGATTTGTCCTTTTCCCAACATGAGCGTTATGGAAAATGTTTTAGTGCCTTTATATGGTAAGAGGAAAAAGCTGGAAGGAAACTTAGAGGAAAAAGGTTCAGAGATATTGAAGCTTGTAGGTTTGTCTCATCAGAAAGATAAACTAGCGAGAAATTTGCCACATGGAGACTTGAAAAAGCTCGAAATAGCTAGGGCTTTAGCAACGGAGCCTGAAATTTTATTACTAGATGAACCATTTGCTGGGTTAAGCTTCGATGAAATGGCTGTTCTAATGGAAGTTATTAAAAAATTGCATAAAAGTGGTCTCACAATTGTTATAGTTGAACATGTGATGAGAGTTATCATGAACCTTTCCGAGCGAGTGATTGTGATTTCTGAGGGTGAAAAAATAGCTGAAGGAAAACCCAAAGAGGTTGTTCAAGATAAGAAAGTTATCGAAGCTTACTTGGGGGTAAGTACAATTGCTTAACTTAGAGGGAGTTACTGTTTACTATGGAGGTGCACTAGCACTAGAGAATGTAAGTCTAAGCGTCGAAGAAGAGACACTTACAGCAATCATAGGACCTAACGGAGCTGGGAAAACAACTCTTCTCCGCTCAATTATCGGATTAAAGAAAATTCACAAGGGCTCCATATGGTTTGCAGGTAAACGCATTGACGGCTTGTCTACGCGTGAAATAGTGAAGATGGGTGTATCTCTGTGTCCTGAGCGAAGAAGAATACTTCCAGAAATGACAGTGTTAGAAAATCTAGAAATGGGAGCTTACTTACGTAAGACGAAAGGTGAGGTAAGGGAAGACCTGAAGAAGGTGTTCGATTTGTTTCCTGTGCTTGAAGAGAGGAAGGGACAGCTAGCTGGGACTTTAAGCGGGGGTGAACAGCAAATGCTTGCCATAGGCAGGGCGCTGATGTCTAGGCCCAAGCTTTTAATGTTAGATGAGCCCTCTTTGGGTTTGTCTCCAATCATGAGAAGTGTTGTTTTTAAGAAAATTGACGAGATCCGTATGGAAGGTGTTACTATTTTGTTAGTGGAACAAGATGCGTACTCAGCCCTGAAAATTGCTGATAAAGGGTTAGTTTTAGAAAATGGAAGAATAGTTCAAGAAAGCAGTGGGGAAAGTCTTCTTAAAGATGAAAATGTTAGAAGGGCCTATTTAGGAATTTAAGGTTTAGATTGCTGGTTGTGTAATAGGGATAGTATTCAGCCATGAACATCACCGAGAAGCTTTCTGAATATGTTGCAAATGCTGAATTCAAGGATTTGCCGAATGCTGTAGTTGAGAAGGCGAAAGAACTGATTTTAGATAATGTTGGTTGCGCTTTTGGGGGTTATGCGACGGGTGCTGATAAAGCCTTAATAGATTTTGTTAAGGAGCTGAGTGGAAGACGTGACTCTACGATAATAGGTGATGGATGTAAGGTGCCTAGCTGTTTGGCTGCTGGTGTCAACGCTCAAATGGCGAACATCCTCGACTTCGATGAAACCTATAGGAATCGAGCTCACCCTGCATCACCCATAGTTCAATCAGCCATTGCTATCGCCGAATCTCTTAAGGCGAATGGAAAGGATTTAATTAATGCTATCGTTGTTGGTTACGAAGTTGCTACGCGAATAGGAGATGCAACTCACCCCTCTTCCGAATTAATGAAGAAAGTTTGGCTTCAAAATTGGCCCATTTTCGGGGTAGCCGCAGCTGCGGCTAAGCTTTTGCATCTTAACAAGGATAAAATTAAGCATAGCTTTGGAATAGCTGGAGGAGTGGCACCGGCAATAAACGTACATAGGATTTTAGATGTACCCGGTGCTATGATAAAACTGCCAAATTTCTGGTTATGCGAGGCAGGGATAAACGCAGTCTTTCTCGCTCAAAAGGGGTTCACGGGCTTTCATGATTACCTTGACGGGGACAAAGGTTACTGGGTCACAGTTTCAGACAGATGCGAATGGGAAATGATGGTAAATAGGCTAGGAGAAGAGTATAATATTCAGAAATTTCTTTCCTTAAAACCTTGGCCAACATGTAGATGGATACATCCTGGCATCGAGTTAGTTTTAGAACTTTTACAAGAAGAGAAAATAGGGATAAATGAAATTGATGAAATAATTTTTAGAGCGCACTGGAAAGTTTGCGCTCCTCCATATGACAACCCGGAGCCTAAAACGATGTGGGATGCCATCTGGAGCGTTCCATGGGGCATTGCGATGGCAGTTCTAGGATACGAGCCGGGTCCAGAATGGTACGCGAGTGAAAGGTTCGTTGATCCAAACGTGCTCAGTTTCACTAAAAAGGTAAAAGTAGTGCATGATCCAGAGGCCAGCGAGATATTTGAAAAAACACCGGAAAAAACTTTTGCCAAAATTGAACTCAAAGCTAAAGGCAAGGTTCATGTAAGAAAAAAAGAATATTGTAAGGGAGACCCAGAAATGCCAATGACAAAAGAGGATTTACGGCGGAAGTTTAGAAAGTTAGCGGGCGCGGTTCTAAGCAAGAAACGCACAGATATGTTAATTAGAACAATCGAAAACCTTGAATGCGTAGATGATATAAGTGAACTTACGAAACTATTTAGGTCTCAGAAAAAGGGAAAAACAGGGGTTAATTCCTAAGATACCCATGGAGGCTTTGTATAGCTTCTTTCAGCCAACTCAGGCGGCCAAAGTACGTATGGCTTCCTGCCAAGCCATTGTGCAAATATAGCGTTTATGTATCCCGGAGCCCAATAGATGGCTCCATGATCTGTTGGATCAATTTTCACCTTGCCCCTTACTCCGACAACTTCGACCGTTTCAAGGGCTTCTATTATGGCTTCCCTGTCAAGGGTTCCTGCTTTTTTGATGGCCTCTGCTATGAAGTAAACGAGATCGTATCCAGCAGGTCCCTCCAGTCCACATGCACGGTAGCCATATTTTTTGTAGAAGTTGTTAAAGAATGGAACTGTCTTCTCGGTGAGGGATACGTTCCAACTCCATGTGCCAAAGCATAAGTAGTCAGAAGCTTCTCCAACTAAATCGGGAAGCTCCCACATGCTACATACAGACATCATGCCTAGGTAGGGCATGCGTAACTTCCTTTCGTAGGCTTGCCTTGTAAGTGTTACTTCAGCTCCGCTGTACACGAACCAGACAAGTGCGTCTGGATTAGCTGCTTCAACCCTTATAAGCGCGTCTGTGAAGTCCTTGCAACCTATGGGCACAAAAATGTTCTCTAAACATTGAACCCCTACCGCTTTAGCCATTGGCTCTAGGTATTCGGCGATATAATGGCATGTTACGTATTCCTCCCCGATATATACATAGCTCTTGCCTTTTGCGACTTCCCTTATGAACGTGAGCAAAGCCCTAGCTATTTGATCGTAGTCTGGATGAAGTGTAAATACGTTTCGGAATTTAGTGGGATTCTGTTCGTATAGCAGCCTTGGGGCTGAAGAGATTGGTGATACGTAAGGGATTTTTGACTCTGCAAGGTACTCGCTGATTGCGATAACATTACCCGATATTAATATTCCAGCCAATACGCTTACTTTATCTACTTCAACTAATTTCTTAGCCGCGGCTAATGTCTTATCTGATTTCCCCTCATCGTCTTCGAGGATAAACTCTATGGGTCTGCCCAAGACGCCACCCTTGCTGTTTATCTCCTCTAATGCCAACTGCATTCCTTCCCAAACCTCTTTACAAAGCCTTGTAGGACCACCTGACATATGAAGAATTACCCCTATCTTAATCGGTGGACGAGCACTTGGTGTTGTAGTGGTGTAATAATAAGCTACGCCCGCTATAGCAGCGACTACGATAATGATGGCGATAACAACTGCTTGAAATTTGGTAACAGCTTTCTTTCCCAGATAACAGAAACTTTTCATTTATAAAATCCCCCATCGTTAGTTTCTTAGGGAAATCTATTTAAAACTTTCTTATGCTAAAAAACGTAAAAGTATAAAAGGGGCTTGTGAAGAGCATAGCCATGGTGGGGATGTTGTGTATCTAACTAATGAAGAAGAGAAGATGCTTAAAGGAGACTACGGTCCTGGTGTGCAAAAGGCCATGGAAATATTGGTGGCTATAGGTGATCTTTATGACGCTGAGAAAATGATACCAATTAGTAGCGCGCACATGGCCGGAAACTATGGGGTTTTAAGAGACGAAGGAGTTGAATGGTTGGAAGAATTTGCTGAGACAGGCGCTTCTACTAGAGTTTTCACTACAGTAAACCCGCAAAGCTTTGATTTCGACTTATACAAAGAGATGGGTGTCCCGGAAAATTTTAGGGAAATTCAGTTAAGAATCGACGGAGCTTTAAGAAAACTAGGGGTTAAACTTTTTTATACTTGTCAACAATTTTTAGTTGGAAACTTGCCCAGAAAAGGCGAGCATATTGCTTGGGCTGCATCGGAAACTGAAATATTCGCCAATTCGGTTCTTGGAGCCATGACAAATAGGGAGGGAGATCATTCAGCCCTTGCAGCTGCGGTTACGGGAAGAACCCCAGAGTATGGAATGCATTTGCCTGAAAACAGAATTGGAAATATACTTGTCGACGTAAGTGAGCTTAATTTTGGAAAGCTGACTCAAACGGACTATGCCGCCATGGGCTATTATGTGGGTAAAATCGTTGGCGATAAAATTCCAGTGTTTGTCGGTTTGCCTAAAGATATTTCGCTTCCAAACCTTCAAGCACTAGCATATCCTCTTCCAGTTTCAGGGGCTGTCCCAATGTTTCATCTAGTTGGAATAACACCTGAAGCACCAACACTAGAAGCAGCCTTCGGTGGAGGTAAACCTGAAGACAAGATAAAAGTATCAGCATCTGACATAAAAGAAGTTTACGAAGAATCCTGCAGAACAAATGAGAGAAAAGTTGATTTGGTGATTTTCGGCTGTCCCCACTGCACTTTACAGGAGATAGAGGAAATTGCAACTATGCTTAATGGAAGAAAAGTTTGTAATGGGGTAAAATTGTGGGTATGCACTTCTAAGGCTACTAAGGCTATTGCTGAACGAATGGGTTATGGTGATGCTGTAAGAAGAGCTGGAGGAATGCTAGTTGCTGACACGTGTCCTTCTGGAGGGCCATATGCCTATCTAAAGGATAAAGGGATCAACGTTGTTGTCACAAATTCTTTAAAAGCTGCATACTACGCGTATGGGCTGTTTGGAATGGGCACCATATTCGCCTCAACTAAAGATTGCGTGGAAGCTGCCATTAAAGGGAGATGGGAAAAATGAATCACAAAATAGTGTTAAAAGGTAAAGCCATCTCTAAAGGTAAAGCTGAAGGAGAAGCGATAGTCACCAAAATGCCAATATCCATCACAGGAGGCCTAAACCCCTACAGCGGTAAGATCGTGGAAAAAGGACACGAGCTTGAAGGACAAAGCGTCGCCGGAAAAATATTAGTATTCCCACATGGCAAAGGTTCAACTACTGGTCCTTGGCAATTTTATGTAGCATATAAACGTGGAAAAGCTCCCAAGGCCATAATCAATGTTAAAGCTGAAGCTGTAGTAGCTGTCAGCGCTATAATTACAAACACCCCCATGATGCATATGCTAGAGAAAAACCCTTTGGAGGTTATAGAAACAGGAGACTTCGTAGTTGTTGACGCTGACAATGGGATTGTAGAAGTAATCAAGAAAGTAGGTTAGGATCAGACACTCTCCTAATGATCATTCTCTTTTTTTATAGATAGATTAATACTTCTCGAGCGTTGGATACCTCTTCATGGAAAATCGCTTTAAATGAACAAGTTGCAAATTGATGAAATTCTATTGCGCAGACGTCCTCTCAATTACTTCAGAGGAAAAAGCCTAAAACGACAAAGCAAGCCAAACAAAAACCAAAAACAGAAAAAGTGGATTTGCGGGGAATCGACAGCCATATTTCAATACATGTTAGAATATGGGTCAGCTTGAGTTGCGTTATTCAGTTAATGAGAAACTATTAAACACTCTATTGAGGCTTAAGGAGTTTTGGAGGCGTTTTGTTTTCTTGAGTGGTATAGCCCGGCAAAGATTAGGGCTGCGCCCGTCAATTGTAGTGGGCTTAAGGTTTCGTTTAGGAGTATCCATGCGGCTGCCACGGCTATGACTGTCACTAGGTATTCGTAGAGGGCTGTTCTGGCTCCTCCTATGTGGCTTACGCCTGTGTACCATATGGCGTAGCATATGGCTATTGCTAGGCATGAGGAGTATGCTAGGCCAAGCCAAGCTTCCGTGGGGATGTATGGCCAGTTTTGAATCATTATGGATGGGGCTGAGGCTATAATTAGCGGTGGGGTTCCCATGGCCACTGTTAATCCGACGAGCTTTAGGGGTGAGTAGCGTTCCAGTAAGGGTTTAGAAAGCACCGTGTAGACTGACCAGCATAAGGTGCATGCTAGGATTAGTATGTCGCCAAGAATGTTTTGGGCTGAAAGGCTTAAGGGCTTTCCGGAGCCTAGTACTATTAGGAGGACTCCTAGAAAGGATATTAGCATGGCTTCCCAAACCCTACGCTCAACTTTTTCAACCCTGAGGATTGAGTTTAAAACAGCAACAAATATTGGTGTAGTCGCTAAAATCAGGGATGAGTTTCCGGCGGTGGTTCTGTAGATTCCGTTTATGAAGAGAATCTGGTAGATGGTGTTTCCCATAAGGGCGAGAAGAATGAACCTTTTTAAGTCGCTTTTCTGGATTTTGAAGGATTTCTCCCTAACTTTTAGGATGAGCATTAGCAGTGTTGATGCTATGCTGAAGCGTAGGGCATTAAAGCTTAACGGGAGGAAAAAATCTAGAGAAATCTTAACCACCACAAAGTTCAAGCCCCAGATTAGGCTCATCCCAACAAGCAAGGCGTCCACACGAGAAAACTTCGAACCCTCAGAGTGTCTGGGCTCAGAGTGTCTGAGCTCAACCATGTAAAGGTGCTCCATGAGCGGCTGATAAGCGAAAACTACACCCTTTAAAAGTTTTCCGAAGCCAAAAGGAGGTTTTAGGTTTGGTTTAGGGTGCGTTGTAGGGCGTTTATCACGTTTTGTTTTCCCATAGCAACTATATATGGGCCTAGTCTTGGACCTTGAGGCGCCCCTATCAAAATGGTGTATAGGGTTTTGAAGAATTCCGGGGGTGGGATGCCATGTTTTTTGGCGATGTCAAATATGGCGTTTTGGATTTTTTCCGCTTTCTCTTCAGATTTTAGAGTTTCAATCAGCTCTTTTATGGCGGCTTTCTCCTCTGGTTTTAAGGTTATGGCTGTTTCACGGATTTCTTCGAAGTCTCTAACCCAGTTTAGGGCGTATTCTATCCTTTTTTTCAAGTTTTCGTCGGGCTGCTGTCCTTTTGGCAAATAGCCATATCCTTGAAGCTTTTCTGTTATGAATTCCGTTTCTCTGCTTTTCGGTGCAATTTTCGCCAGGTAGGTCAACATGTTGTATGGAACGTGGATGCTTGGCTGTTTTGGCGGTTTTAAAACCCAGCAGTACTCGTATAGGCCTTTAAGTTTCGCCAGCTCCTTCTCGTCTGGAATTGTTTTCTTTCCAAAGTATATGTCTTCCAAGTAGTCTAGCTCGTTCATGTAGGCGGGTATGTCTGACACATCTAGGGTGCGGGTTCCAACAAACCTTTTCAACATTAAAAGCATAAGCGACTGGGGTGAACCATATTTAAACCAGACTTGGGGTGTGAAAACGTTGCCCGTTGACTTTGAAATTTTTCTTCCACTTTTATCTAGAAACATTTCGTATCTGGCGTGGGCTGGGGGCTCATAGCCCAACACTTCGCGGCTTATTCTGTCGTTGACGCGGACGGAGTCTGCTATGTCTTTGCCGTAGGCCTCAAACCTAATGTCTAGGGCTTTCCATCTGGCGGCGAATTCGCCCTTCCAGCTTAACTTTCCCATGCCCTTCGTGACGTCAACTTCGCCTTTATGTCCACATCCTTCAATCCATCTGCCTTTAATTTCCATTCCTTCACAGACGTAGAGCACCTTGTTTTCTTTGGGCAGATACTCCAGTGCTTTGGTTGTATAGATTCTTCCACATTTTTCGCACACTGGGAAGTAGGGCAAAACCTCCATGTACCGTTCTTGACCAACCTCCTCTTTGACGATTTCGCCAACCTTCTTTGCGTTCAAAAGTATTGTGTGGATTTCATTGTTGAGTAAGCCTCTTTCGTAGACTTCTTTGGCTGACATGTAGCGGTATTCTATTCCACACTTGTCCATGGCTTCAAGCAGTAGCGAGCTCATGTGTCTTCCATAGCTGTCGTGGCACTTGAAAGGGTCCGGGATATCTGTGACTGGAAAACCAAGATATTTTTCCAAGGTTTTTGGCAGTCCAGCTGGCACCTTGCGCAGTCCATCCTTGTCGTCGCAGAAAGCGATAAGCTCTGAGCGGTAGCCTTGCTCTCTTAGGGCTAAGGTTACAGCGTAGGAGCGGGCGGCGTCGCCTAAACTTCCAATGTGTGGAAAGCCAGAGGCGCCCAAGCCCATTTCTGTCCGGATCACGTCTAGGCTTCTGCCTAGTTTCCGCTCTCTTTCAATGATTTTCGCTGCCATTTTGTCATACCATGTTCCCCGTCCAATTATTTTCTCACTCATCACCTATCACAGTCCACGCGTTAAAATAGTCCGATTTTTGTTTGTGGGATTTCGCCCTTTATAACTGTGCCAGAGGCTCCGTCAAGCCATAACGTGTAACCTTTGCCTTTATACTCGTATTTAACGAGCCAGACTGGGGCGTGGAGGTAAACCGTCTCATTCACTTTTATTTCGTTCCTCATTTCTATGATTTTATCAACATCTTGCTGAGCTAAAAAGCGGTGATGCTCTGTTATTTGTTGTTTCGCAATTTCTACGGCTTCTTCTCTGTCGATTTCACTGTTTAGAACTTTTGCAAACTCTTCGATTCTCCTAAAGTCGTATGGAACTTTGCCCTCCAACGGCACGTCGTATTTTCTTGTCGGAAAGTCTGAGGCTTTTATTGCTAGGACAAGCCAACTGTATTTTTTGGAGATTTTTCCTTCCTTTACCATTGGCGGGTTTAAGCGTTCAAAAACGCCTTTGTAAGTGCTTTCAGCCTCAGCCGATACAACCCAAAAAGGCAGATACATCAATGTTTTCTCAATAAACCTCGCCTTTTTCGCCAAATCTGGGGGTTTGAGGAAGCCGGAGCGCATCCAGTCTCTGGCTGGTTCCTCAACGCTTTCTGGATTATATTTATTGAGGAGCATGGAATGCTCGAAGGTGAAAGCCTTCCCGGTTTCAATAACCACCGTGTAGCCGCAGTACCTGCATGTGGCGATTATTTCACCGGGTTTAAACTGTATGGGTGCACCACAATAGGAGCAGCGGAGCTCCTTAACTATTGACATTTCCTTTTACCTTCTGCTTCTCCCGCCTTAAGATTTCTCTCGCCACAATCACTCCAGAGGCAGACGCTTGGATAAGCCCTCTTGTAACCCCGGCGCCGTCGCCGATGGTGAATAGGTTCCGTATTCTTGTTTCAAGCGAGTTGCTTAGTTCAAGCCTTGAAGAATAGAATTTAACTTCAACTCCATAGAGCAGCGTGTCCCGCGAGTGAATGCCGGGAGCTATTTTGTCCAAGGCTTCAAGCATTTCCCTTATGTCGGCTAGATAGCGGTACGGCAAAACGAAGCTTAAGTCTCCTGGCGTCGCGTTTTTCAACGTTGGCGTTACGAGGCTTCTAGCTATTCTTTCTGGGGTTGAACGTCTGCCCGCTATTAAGTCGCCTAATCGTTGTACCAGTATGCCTCCGCTTAGAAGGTTTGAAAGCCTTGCCAAATACTTGCCGTAGGCTATGGGTTCCTTGAAAGGTTCTGTGAAGGATGTTCTAACAAGGATTGCGAAGTTTGTGTTTTCCGTTTTTCGTTCAGCATAGCTTTGTCCATTAACGGTTAAGACGCCGTTGTAGGATTCTGTTATGACCTCCCCGTAGGGTGCTACACAGAAAGTTCTAACCTGATCGTCGAAAAATTTCGAGTAGTAAATAAATTTCGGCTCGTAAAGGACGTTTGTTAATTCTTCCATAACTGCGGCAAGCACTTCTACTCTTACGCCTACGTCCACCGGGTTGTTAAGCGTTTTCAATCCTAAGGTTTGGGCTTCTGTTTGAAGCCATTCAGCGCCCACCCTTCCCGGTGCCACAATGACATATTTTCCAAAGAATTTTTCTCCGTCGACGGTTTCAACCCCTTCAACAACACCGTTTTTTACAATAAGCCCCTTAACGTCTTTCCTCATTTTTACTTCGACTTTTCCTTCGAGTTCCTGTCGCATTTTCCGAAGGGTTTGGGCGCAGCGTTCTGTCCCCATATGCCTAATCTTTTGCGGGACAAGCTTCAACCCGGCCAGGGAGGCTTTCCGCTCTATTTCCTCCATTTTTTCCAAGTCGCCGCCGTAAATGTGTTCCGGCGCTCCAAAACGGATGTAAATGTTATCCACATAGTTTATTAGTTCGTACAATTCTTTTTCCGCAACGTACTGGTTTAGCCAGCCGCCCACCTCTGTTGATATGGTTAGTTTGCCGTCGCTGAAGGCTCCGGCTCCACCCCAGCCGCAGAGAAGCCCGCAAGGGTCGCATTTCACACAGCCGAAGCCTCTGCTTGCCGGACATTTCCGCTGTTCAAGATCTGGACCCTTGTCAAGCATTAGTATGCGAAGGTTAGATTTGCCGATAAGTTCAAGGGCTGAAAATATTCCAGCGGGGCCTGCTCCAACAATTACTACGTCGTACTTCAAGGCTTTTCCTCTCTGAAGCCCAAAACTAGATGTGATAGCCAGCATATATTTTTAGCGAAGAAAACTAAAGGATTTTTAGCGGAGCGGCACTAGACAAAGAAACCTTACAGTCTTTTTTCCATTATTCTTAAGCTGGTGCTTCTCGTTTGGCGGAATAAAAATCACGTCACCAGGCTTGAATTTTCTTTCGCCTTCCGGACCAACGACGGTGCCTTCACCTTCAAGAATGAAGACCTCATGCTCCCAAGGATGGACGTGTAATGGACTGTGGCCTCCAGGTTCCATTTCAAAAAGTCTCATGGCAAAGTTTGGGGCTCCAGTGTCCTTCGTTATGAGCCATCTAACTTTCAATTTTGAGGCGCCTTCTTCTTGGGCTTCTTCAGCTTTAACTTCGCTGTAGTGGAAAATCTTCAAGCTTAGCACCCTTTACTAGTCTTTTATGGCTTCGAGGATGCTCATAACATTCCAAAGCTTAACGCGTGTGTAGGGCGGCATGTTTGGATCTTGCAGAATTTCATCCAGTATGGATATGGCGTTTGAAGCTCTAACCGCCGGCGTGAACTCCGTTGTCTGTAAAGCGTCCATGGAGTCTTTGGCTGCTCTCCTAATGTTTCGCGGTGTTGTGGTGTCTTCGGAAACCTCAGCCAGCACAGCCAAAGCCTGTTTAATCCGTGCTTCATATTCTTCAAGCTTTTTCTTCTTAACCATGGCGGCTCACCACAAGTCAGAATATTCAAGTAGTCAAGTTATATAGGCTTTTATGCACCTATTTATCCTTGAGGTCTGGGCAAATGGCGCAAGACGCCAAAACCGGAGATGAACAATACATTAGGCGTATGGCTGACCTGCTTCGACAAGGCTCAACATTAACAGAGCTTGCCTGCCCTGTTTGTGCATCGCCGATTTTTAGGCTTAAGAATGGCGATTTATGGTGCGCCAAATGTGAAAAGAAAGTCATAGTTGTCAAGGAGGAAGCGGAGCTGACGAAAATAACAAGTGCCCTAAGCCTTGAAACCTTGGAGGCAACGCTGCTCGTCAAGATTCAGGAAATCCAAGAGAAAATGCAGAAGGAAACAAACGTTGAAGAACTGCAAAAACTCGGCGCGGCGCTTTCCGGCCTACTAGAAAATTTGGAGAAGGTCAGGAAAGCCAAAAAACTCTAAAAGGCGAACCTCAAAATGCTTGGATTTTACGAGAACTTTCCAGTCAACGTGCACATGGTTATGCAACTAACCACTTCAATCTCTGCGAAAAAGCTTCAACAAGCAATAGTGCAAACGCTTCACAAGCTTAATGGCGAAAACCTAAGTCTAAACGCTGTTGCCAAACCTTCCATTTCAGAATGCACCGTCATCTTTGAGTTCGGCATAGCAGAAGGCAAAACCTTCAACTATCTGGACCGTGAAGAGACGCAGAAAGTGTTGGAAAAGATTGGAGAAGCTCCCATGAAAGTGATGGACTTTTTCAGCGCCGTACGCTATTATAAGTGGATGGAGGGCAGAAGCAAACCGTTGAAGTTCGACTACTACATGATCCGCCTAACTTTCAATGCTAACCTTGTGAACGTGTACGTCTTCCATGAAAGAGGGCCACGTCATATTTCTCCAGAAGAAATAGTCAATTTCCTCGTGGCAAGGGTGAACACATTATTCCAGAGAAAAGTTTTAAACCCCGCTTAAGGTTTCGCGATTCTTCTCTAAGCGGTCTAGTACTATGGATAAGATTTCTTTTGCAACTTCCTCTTTGGGCTTGTTTCCATCCACCCTTATGAGTTCTCCGTTTTCTACAAAGCGCATGTAGACTTTCCTAACTTCGCGTTGGGTTTCAAGGTTTTCCATGACCGACTTCTTGGGCTTTAGCCTTTGAATGACAGTTTCTGGTTCAACATCTATGTAGATTGCCAAGTTAGGCGTCAATGCGTGCTGGTTTATTTTCCTAATCCAGTCTAGGCTTAGGCCAGCTGCCCCTTGATAGGCTAGGCTGGAGTAGACATACCGGTCTGAAACAACTATTTTCCCTATTTTTAACGCCGGGGCTATTTCGTTTTCCACGTGTTCGTAGCGGTCAGCTGCGAAAAGCAAAGCCTCA
>CAZZMT010000029.1:0-17950 GCA_964655395.1 uncultured Candidatus Bathyarchaeia archaeon
GTAGCTATTATCCTGCTCCTTTATTATCAGGTGAAGGCCGTTTCCTACGAATGTATACATGAATTTTTCCATTATTTCGAGCTTACTCATGTTGCTCCCAGAACTTGAGGGGAATGGATTGTTTATAAGGGGTATTCTGGAAAATAAGATATATCGTAATTCGTAAGACGTAATATTTATTAGTTTGTGTGTCGCACTTTAATACAGACAGAGGTGAGAAACGAAATGGCAGTTATCCCCGAGGCAGAAACTCCAACTTCCGTCTACGCAAAAGAAGAGGAAATTGAACAATTCGCAAAGCTGGCTCAACCTACCATTATGGCAGTGGGCTTAGGCGGGGCAGGATCCAACATAATAACGTGGATTAAGGAAAAGGGCATCGTTGGAGCCAAACTCGTGGCGGTAAACACGGACGCAAACCACTTGAGGATAACAAAGGCTGACAGGCGAATTTTGATAGGTGCAAACCTCACGAAAGGTTTAGGTTGCGGTGGATATCCAGACTTGGGGGCGAAAGCCCTCCTTGAAAGTGCAGACAAAGTCGTCCAAGAAATCGCTGAAGCTAACATAATATTCCTAGTTGCCGGGTTGGGCGGAGGCACAGGGACAGGTGCAATAGTTGCATTGTCAGAGGAGTTGCGCAAAAGATTTGCAGATTCGCCGGTTCCCCGCTTGGTTATAGGGGTTGTCACGCTTCCCTTTGAGGTTGAAACTGCCCGCATGGAAATAGCGAAGAAGGGATTGGACAACCTTAAAAAGTCATGCGACACCGTGGTAGTAATTGACAATAATAGGCTTGTTAAGATCGCTGGAAACCTTCCGTTCCGAGAGGCCTTAGGTGTTGCAAACACCACTATTGGAAAATTCATTAAAGGAATAACCGAGACAATAACCACAGCTAGCCTAATCAACCTGGACTATGCAGATTTGAGAGCCATAATGCAGGGGGCTGGCCTCGCCTCCATAGGCGTAGGCGAAGGCACAGGAGAAGGCCGAGTGGAACAAGCCGTTGAAAGGGCGATAAACGGGCGCCTCCTAGACATAGAGGATGTGACGAAAGCACGGGGCTTGCTTATACACGTTTCAGGCGGCGAAGACCTAACCCTTTTCGAAGTCAGCCATGCAGCTGAAATTGTGAAGCGTTCTCTGCCGCCGAAGGCAAAAGTGGTTTGGGGTGCAAGGGTTGACGAGGAATTGCATGGAAGCGTCTCTGTCATGGCTGTCGTAACCGGTGTGGAAAGCGCGTTCCTAAGACGAAGCCAAAAACGTATAGGCCCCATCAAACTACGATAAATCCACCCCTTTTTCTTTCCCCGCAGTTTTCAACAAATCTTTTCCATCTAAAACTGTTAAAGTAGAAGTCGGTTTTGGCTGAGTGTTGCCTAATTGTTTTAATAAGAGTTTTTAACCTCATTTTATACTGCATAGAAAAGCGCAGAGGCAAGAAGAACAAGTGCTGATCAGTGAGGTGATCCTTGAAAACTTCATGAGTTACGAGTATGCTAGAGTGCCCCTTAAACCCGGTGTTAACGTGGTTTGTGGTCCAAACGGTGCTGGAAAATCCTCGCTTTTGCTGGCTATTTCTGTGGCTCTTGGTCAGTCTTATACTGAACGCTCAAGAAAACTAAGTGATTTAATCCGCTGGGGTAAAGACCAAGCTCGCGTGACGCTTATACTTGATAATTCTAAGAAAGGTGGAAAACGTCCTGTTCCAAAGTTTAATAAGGATCAGATTTTTTTGACTCGGGTTTTGAGGCGGGATGGCAAGTACTGGTTTGAGTTGGAGAATCGGGCGGCTTCAAAGCAGGATGTGGAGAGGCTTCTAGCCAAGTTAGGCGTTGACCCTGACAACATGCTGATTATTATGCACCAAAACATGGTTGAGCAGTTTACGGTGCTTTCGCCGCAGGATAAGCTCCGCATGGTTGAGGCGGCTGTTGGGCTTGAGGCTTACCGGGAAAACGTTTTGGAAGCCCAGAAAAAGCTTACCCGCATATTAAGCCAAGAAGAGTCCATAAATAAGCTTTTGGAGTCGGCGGAGCAAACGCTCAACTATTGGCGGGAACAGTACGAGAGATTTCAGGAAAAGAAGCAGTTGATAGCAAAGAGGCATTTCTTAGAACGGGAACTTGCATGGGCTGAGGTAAACCGCCGCGAAGCCATTTTGGAAGAGTTGAAAACAAAACTTGAAAAAGAATTATCGTTACTGGCACAAATTGAGGCAGACACCAAAAACACTGGAGAACAGCTCCTAAACCAGCAAAGCCAACTTGAAAAAATGAAAAATGAATGGAAGCAAAACCTCAACGACATCATAAATCTTGAACGGGAGAAGGCTGGAAACCAAGCCACAATCTCGCTTTGCGAACAACTCATGGCAGAGGCAAACCTCATAGAAAACGAAGCCAGCAGCGGAAAAAACTTGAAGCTTCTGAAAGCTGAAAGCCTAAAAGAGCTTTTGGAAACTTCAAGGCTGAAAATCTCTAAGCTGGATGAAGAGTTGAAAAAGAAATGGTTAGAGGCAAGGATTCTTGAAGAACAGATAGATAAAGTTGAAAGCCAAATCCTAGACACGCGGGTTAAACTTGCACTGCTAAACTATAGGATGGAAAACGCGAAAACAAACATTGAAGAGTTGGAAAAAGCGCTTAAAGACGCTAAAGCCCAACTAGAATCAGCCATCAAAAAAGCCGAAGAGACAGGTCCAAGGATAGCTGTTGTCAAAAGTGTCAACGAAATCATGGACGAAATCCGCATGACAGACGGGCATTTGGCGGCCTTGGCTGGGGTTTCGGAAGACGTTGAACGCATGTACGAGTCTTATTCACAGCTTTACTTGGAGCTCAAGGAGAAGGCGCGGCTTGTGGCTGAAAACCGTGAAAAAGCCTTAGAGGAGGTTAAGACGCGGATGCAGGCTTGGCGAACCGTAATCCAAAGCCTCCTAGACCGAGTAAACCTAGAATATCAGAAGATTTTAGCCCACATGCAAGCTTTAGGTGAAGTCAGACTTGTAAACGAACATGATATTGAGGCAGCTGGACTTGAAATTCTTGTGGGCTTTAAGGGCGGCAAACCTGTACCGCTTAACGCTTACACCCAAAGCGGGGGCGAAAGAACAACAGCCACCATGAGCTTTCTGTTAGCTCTGCAGCAGCATGTGCGTTCACCCTTCCGAGCGGTGGACGAGTACGATGTGCACATGGATCCGAAAAACCGCGAGTTAATAGCCCAAATGCTCATTTCAACCGTTAAGAATGCAAACGCACAGTACGTGGTGATAACACCAAGCCAAGTCACTTTTACGCAAGACGACATTCACGTTATAACGGTTCAGAATGTTGAAGGAAAATCGATAATCAAAGAGGTTGCATAATGCAGTCGAAAAAGGAGCGCGCCAAAATTGGACGGGAAAGACTTCAACGGATAATTGAGATGTGTAAGGCTGTTGAAGAGCGTTCCCTTGACCCGTTTCTGGTGGATGTGGACGAGATAATAAAGGTTGTTAGAGAGTTTTTCCCGGACTGGGAACATCCCGAAGACTTGTGTTTGGATGCTGAAGCCATAAACCGCCTTGCCTCAGTTATAAAGCTTCAAAGCGAGTGGGTTAAGCATCGCTCCACAACCCTATATACGGATCCGTTTCTCTTAGAAGAGAAGATAAAAAGCTTGAATAGGGAAGCCCTCGTGGAAGCTTTTCTCGGAGCTTGGCATCCCATAGTTGAGCTTGAGCAGATTTCTCTCCACAGCTTGAAGGAGGCTTTGACCTATTGGGAAAGCCTTCCACCATTAAAGGATAGATGGAAAGACTTTCCGCCGCCGGAAGAAACTGGGGGGGTTGCCTCCCGCGAGGAGCTTCTAAGACTGAAAATTTTGCGGGATAAAGCCTTCACTGAAGAACTGGAAAACTTTTGGAACGAGTTGAAAAGGCTTGTGGCAGAGAAAGGTGAAGATGGCAAAATCAAATATTGGGATTTTGTGGGTGCTGAAACCTACGAGGAAACGGTCCACAGAGCTTTTTTGACGAGTTTTCTTGTGACCTATGGATATGCAACCCTTGAGGTTTACCCGCTAGAAGAGGAGATTTTCATTAAGCCGTTTGAGAAACAGCAGAGGCGAATAGGCAAAAAACAGCTGGTTTCACTGCCTATAGCCATAACCCGTGAAGAATGGGAAAAATGGAGAAAAAGGGCTGAAGCCAAATGAGCAAGCGGAAAGCCGTTTACGCCAGCAAAATCAAACGCGCCGTCCACATGCTTTTCTACCGGCGCCACAAAAAGCCCGGAGTGAAAGGCTGGGAACTCCGAAAAGCCTTAGGAGCAGACTACCCGAAAGTGTTAAGCATACTGGACGAATATTTGAAACCCCTCGACTTACAAGTTAAAACGGTTTTTGAGGAGGGAGAAAAACCCCATTCTGAAAAGCCGACACCGGAAGAACTGGACAAGGCAAGATTTTACATAACACTGCGGGGTGACCTAACGCCGAAAGAGGCTAAAATGATTGGATGGCGCATAGACGACTTGGCTGGACTAGCCATAACAATAGCCTACATAATCTCGAAAAAGGGTAAGGCGCCCCGCAAAGAAATAGAAGAACTCTTACGCGAAAAACTGCCCGGCTGGAAAGCAAGCCTCAACATAGACCGCTACATACGGTATGGGTACCTATCCCAAGACGAAAACGAACAACTATATTTGGATTGGCGGACAAGGGCGGAAGTAGACCAAAAAATGCTCATGGATTTGATCCTATCCAAGTAAAGATGGCTAGACCGTTCCATTCGAATTTCTCAAGCCTCGACACACGAATTCTCCAACTATGCTTAACGAAAGCGCGAAGTGTTTCTATACCCTTATTTTTCTGATCTTTCTGTAGAGGTAGGCTATAATGTCAATTATGATTATTGCTGTAAGGATCAATAGAGGGCTGCCCAAAAACCTACTTGAGAGAGGCTCTTCCGCCGCATAAACACTGTTGATAGAGGCGAAAATTAAAAGCAGATAGACGATAACCGTTGTAGCTATGTGTTTTCTCATTTTATCGCTTCTTTCATGTCTGGCGGTTTAGACTATGCTTACGTTTTGGATTTGGAAGTATCGCCTTACAAGCATGCGGAGGCGTTCAGCATTTCTGCCGTTTTTACCTATGGCAACGCCTTTGTCCCGCGGGTGAACAGCCACCACGGCGATTGTTTTGCCGTCTGGTCTTTCCGTTATTCTAACTTCTTGAACAGTGGCTGGTTTTAGAGCGTTTTTAATGAACTGGACTGGGTCATCTGAATACTCAATAATTTCGTGTTTTTTGCCAGTCATGCGTTCCAGGAGCCTTATGTTTCTTCCGCCTTTTCCTATGGCCGCGCCCAAGTCGCCTTCTTTGACAACGAAGATTACACGGCCCTGTTCTTCATCCACTATGCAGTCTTTGACACTGGCGCCGCTTATGCTTTCGAAAAGGGCTATATACTTCATTTCCGTGGTTGTGAATTTTATGCCGCTTGTCATTCGCTTCCTCCGCCGGACTCAGCTTCTGTTTCAGCAGTCTCCACTAATCTAAGAATCTCAGAATCACCGGGCTCTCTTATAGTTAACGCTGAGATAACAAAAGGTTTTCCACAGACCATGGCTAAATCTGTTGATGATCCCTTGTAGACGATTAATGGAACTTTGGAAATCTTACAATAGTATTCTAAGTCGCTGCGAATTTCCTTTGGACAGTTGGAGGCTATTATGATCATTTTCGCCCTTCCAGTCTTCGCACTTTGTATGGCGAAGTTTGCTCCGAAGTAAACTTTGCCCGTTTTCACGGCTGTGGCTATAGCCTTGTCTATGTCAACGTCACTCATTTTTACTTTCCTCCTTAAATTCAGAAGTAGACATGAACAGCTCAACAAGTCCAGTGCCAACAGGTATAGACTGCCCAACTATAACGTTTTCAGTTACGCCCTCCAACGGGTCGCTTTCTCCGCGAACCGCTGCATCAACAATGTTTGGCACTGTTATTTCGAAGGCAGCTCTAGCTAAGACGCTGGCTTTCTTGCCGCTTACGCCGTGTCTGCCAATTTGTTGCACGTCACCAGTGAAAGTCATCATATCCGCCACAAGCATAACGTGGCGTATGTCAACGTCCAAGCCTTGCTCATCCAAAACGCTTTTAGCCTCATGTATTAACGCATTTCTCGCAGCCTCTATTCCAAGAGTTTTGGCGATTTCATGAATGTTATTAGTTGTGGTTCTTGTGGTGTCCACGCCGTAGACCTCCAAAACTTTAGATAGATTTGAACCATCAGTCCTAATAACCCATTCGCCATGTTCTTCTGTAACCAGAACTCGCTTTATGCCCGGAATCCCCTTAATGTAAATAGATGAAACTTTGTTCAACAATTTTTTGAGGGCTTCTGGTTTCTTGGGCTTAACATGTATACGGTTTCCACTAATCTTTATAGTGCAGTTTGCTATTTTCACTTTGTCCTTCAACTCTTGCAAAGTGACCCCGCGGTCCTCCATCATAGTTTTGCTTAGCTCTACAACGATTTCTTCACGCACTGGATCTTGATAAATTGCTTCTGCAATATTCTCCAGAGTTGTATAAAGGATGTTTCGGGCAATTTTTACAGCAGCTTCCCGACTCTTCCGGTGCTTTTCATCCAAGTAAATAACCATGATTGGTGTAGATGGCACTCTCCTAGCGTCCACAATCTCTATGAGCCTTGGCAAGCCGAGGGTTACGTTTTGTTCTCTTACACCGGCATAATGGAACGTTCTAAGTGTCATCTGTGTGCCCGGTTCACCAATAGACTGAGCTGAAACTACGCCAACGGCTTCGCCGGGCTCCATTTGGGCCCGCTTATAATGTTCAACTGTCAACTCTATAACTCTGTCGACGCCTTCTTTGCTTAATTTGGCTTCAGTTAAGCCTTGCCTCAATTCTTCAATGAGGAGGGGCGTAAGCTCGGTTTCAACTTCCTTAAGTTTTTGCTTGATGTAATCGGTGGATGCCGACTCACCTTTCTCCATTCCAATCCTTACTTGCTCAATGAGCCTGCTGACGTTCACAGCCTTTCCATGATCGCTTTTAGCTGGGTCAACGCCGTCTTCGCCATACTTGAACTGGATAATGTCGCCTGTGGAGCTTCGCACGGTTCCATCATACTCTAGGCGAAGATGTTCAAGAGCGTTGATTAGGCGTCTCTGCATGTAGCCGCTTTGCTGTGTTCGAACAGCCGTGTCTACTAGGCCTTCCCTTCCTCCCATGGCGTGGAAGAAAAATTCTATTGCGTCAAGCCCCTTTTGGTAAGAGGAATAAACAAAACCTCGCGCCTTAGGTGTAGGATCATTTAGTTTGAAATGGGGCAAGGCACGGCCTATATAGCCTCTCATTATTCGTTTACCACGGACAGACTGCTGTCCAACACACGCGCTCATTTGTCCAATGTTAAGAGCAGACCCTCTAGCGCCAGTACGCGTCATGATTATTCCCGCGTTTTCAAGGGTAAAGTCTTCCTCGGCAACCTTTCCAGCTTCGTCCCTTGCTTTTGCCAGCTCGTTCATAATGTAGATTTCAAAGGTGTCTTCGAGGGTCTGCCCCGGCAAAGGCTGCAACGTGCCATTACGATAACTTTCTATGAGCTCACCTATCCTTTTCTCGACCTTCTCCATAACCTTTTTGATTTTGCTCTCCGCTTGAGGAGAAAGAACAAGCTCCTCAAAGGAATATGTGAAGCCCCGCATGGTCAAGAAAAGTTTCAAAAGCCTTGTGACTTTGTTCAGAAACTCGCGGCCTGCCTCCGTGCCATAATCTTTTATTATTCTATGGAGAAGGCTTTCAGATTGTTCTGCACCTATGGCGCGTCTATCAATTACGCCGCATTTTAGCTCGCCATTCTTAATTACAACATAAGCGTCGTAAGGACATTCCTCTTTCAAACATTTAGCGCATCCATGGCAAATGTTCGCCTTTAAAGCGTAGCTAAAGTCTTTAGGAAGGAATAGGCTGAAAATTTGTTTGCCGCTCCAAAGAGGCTGCGGTTCCTTGATTTCAGGTTCAGGTAAAGGCCCCTCATATCCAGCGGCAACAAGAAGTCTACAAACCTCATCTTTTGTCAGGTAGTTCGATTTCCTTGTGAAAAGGTAAGCAGCGGTTATAAAGTCTCGTATTGCCCCGATTATTGGACCTCCAAACCTTGGAGATAATATTTGATCTTGAACTTGCATCAGCAAGCGAGCTTCTGTTTGGGCCTCTTCGCTTTGCGGAATGTGCAAGTTCATTTCATCGCCATCGAAATCCGCGTTGTACGGTGGGCAGACGCAAAGGTGGAGCCTAAACGTCTTATATGGAAGAACTCTCACGTAATGCGCCATTATGGACATCCTGTGAAGGGACGGTTGACGATTGAAGATGGCTATGTCACCGTCGCGGAGATGCCTCTCAACAATAAAACCGGGTTCAAGAGCTTCAGCAATTTTCTCACGGTCAACAACAAACTCAAGCCTTATACGTTTACCATCTGGACGAATAATGTAAGCCGCGCCTGGATACTTGAACGGCCCATTTATGACAAGCTTCCGCAGTTCATCAATGTTCCACGGCGTCACCTTCTCGGGCACCGTCAACCGCATTGCAACTTCAATGGGTACGCCAACCTCACTAATGTCAAGATTTGGATCTGGAGAAATAACTGTGCGCGCTGAAAAGTCAACTCTTTTCCCCGAAAGATTACTTCGGAACCTCCCCTCTTTGCCCTTAAGCCTCTGGGAAAGCGTTTTCAAAGCTCTACCTGAACGGTGTCTAGCCGGCGGTATTCCAGAAGCCTCGTTATTGAAGTATGTTGTGACATGGTATTGAAGAAGTTCAGCCAAGTCCTGGATTATAAGAGTTGGCGCTCCAGCTTCGATGTTCTCTTTCAGTCTTTGATTTATTCGGATAATATCTACAAGTTTGTGGGTTAGGTCGTCTTCTGAACGGATGCCAGACTCTAGGGTTATGGATGGACGTACATAAACAGGTGGAACGGGCAGAACTTGGAGAATCATCCATTCTGGGCGGGCGTTTTTGGGATCGAAACCTAAAAGTTCAAGATCTTCATCTGGTATGCGTTCAAGCCTTTCTCTAACCATGCTTGACGTCAAAACTTGCGAGCCGCTTCCAGGAATTTCCTCACTAAACTTGGTCGGCTTTTCAAAGGTTATCTTATACTGAGGCGCATTACAATGGGGGCAAGTCTTCGCCCTAATGTCTTGAATAATCCTTTTAAACACCTCATCTGGCACTGCTCCTAAGAGTTGGCGGGTTCGTTCAATTCTCGCCCGCAGCTTGTTAATAGCGTCGTCTGAGAGCAATATCCTTCCACAATTTCTGCACGTAACCCTTAAAAGATCGTAGATTATCCGTGCAAACTCTATATGAATTACGGGAACTGCAAGCTCAATGTGGCCGAAGTGGCCGGGGCATCGGGCTGCTGTGTTTCCGCAGGTTTTGCATCTCTGTCTCGGTTCAAGAGTGCCGAGCCTCCCGTCCATAAGTCCAGCAGTTATTGGAGCACCGTCTTCATCATAGGTGTCTGGTGTCTGGATTTCAACAACGGAGAGTTTGCGTATTTCCTGTGGCGAAAGAATCCCGAAACGAATTTCATCAACAACTTTGTGGGATACTATTTCTTCAACGGCCATTTTAAGCCCTCTCTTTAAGCTTTAACCTAGGAGCTATACAAAGGCTCATAAGCTCTTGCAATAGAAGCTTAAAGGCGTAAGACACCGTAACAGGCGATACTTTAGCTTTATCCTCGCATAGCCTGCAAACGTATTTCCTTTGTTTAATATCGTAGTATGCGATATATCCACAGTTTTCACACACGTACAGCGTGTATTTGTCTGATTCCTCTAAAAGCCTGTCACGGAGAAGCATCGCAGCACCATGTCCGATGAGGCAGTCTCGCTCCATTTCCCCGAACCTTAAGCCGCCGCCTCTAGCTCTCCCCTCCGTTGGCTGTCGCGTAAGCATCTGTACTTGTCCCCTGGCCCTCGCATGGATTTTGTCTGCAACCATGTGGTGCAGCTTCTGGTAGTAGACAACTCCAACGAAAACGTCCGCAACAAATTTTTCGCCGGTAACCCCATTATAGAAAACTTCCCGGCCAGTGTGACTGAAGCCAAGCTTTATTAAGGCTTTTCTTAAGTCTTCGGGCTTCTCATTCGAGAAGGGTGTTCCGTCAACGGGTTTTCCTCTTAAAGCTGCAACCTTGCCCGCGATGGATTCGACAAACTGTCCAATGGTCATTCTCGAGGGAATAGCGTGGGGGTTGATTATTATGTCTGGGACAATGCCGTCCTCTGTGAAGGGCATATCCTCCTGTGGGACAATAAGCCCAATAACTCCTTTCTGGCCGTGGCGTGAGGCAAATTTGTCGCCCAACTCTGGAATCCTTTGGTCTCGAACTCTAACTTTCACGAGTTTGCTTCCCTCACCTGACTCTGTTATGAAGACTGCATCCACTATGCCCGTTTCAGAAGGCCTCATATCCACTGACGTGTCCCGCATGGAGGGCCCTTTAACCTCGAATTCTTTATATTCTTCAAGGAACCTCGGTGGGCTTGTTCTGCCTATTAGGACGTCTCCGCCAGAAACTTGGGCTTCAAGGCTGATTATTCCATCGGGTTCCAGCAGCCTGTAATATTGTTCGCCTCTGAACCCTCGTATGCCTGGCTCCGGTATAGTGAACTTATCTTTCAGTCCGCCCATGTACTGGCGGCATTCAGCCTCGTATATTCGGTAGAATGTGGAGCGGGCTAAACCCCTCTCTATGGAGGCTTTGTTGAATATTAAGGCGTCTTCCATGTTGTAGCCTTCGTAGGATAGGACTGCCACTATACAGTTCTGCCCAGATGGGCGAAGCTTGTAACCCATAATGTCCATGAGGGTTGTTTCAACAAGAGGAGTCTGCGGATAATGAAGAATATGGGACCTTGAGTCTACGCGGAACGGGAAGTTTGTGGCGTAAACGCCCAACGCTTGTTTTGCCATTGCCGCTTGATAGGAGTTTCTCGGCGACTGGTTATGCTCTGCGTATGGTATTGTTGAAGCGCATATTCCCAAAATTGTGTGGGCTGCAATTTCCAGATGCGTATGCTCGGGGTTTAGTTGCTCAGGGCTTAGAGCGATGTAAGCGTTTTCCTCCTCCTCCGCATCCAAATATTCGACTATGCCGTTTTTAACAAGGTCTTCCCAAGTCCATTCGCCCCTAGCCACTTTTTCAACGTGCTCCCGCTGAAGTTTTGGAACACCATTTTCAACTATGATTAAGGGGCGTCTAACGCGTCCCTCGTCGCAGTTTACGTAGACTTCGTCTCTATCGCTGTAAGTGCCCTTTGAAAAGAATGCTATGTTGACTTCTGTGGATATCTCGCCCATTCTCCGCCGACGCCTAAATTCTTGGACAAGCTTTTCAGGAGCAGTGCAGTAGCCTACGATATTCCCGTCAACGAAGACTTTTGCTCCATAACGTTTCAGAGTTTCATTTGCCTCGTAAACGGGTGTGACGCCCATGCCATACAAAACTTGTTTAATTTTTTCTGGATTCACACCAACGGAGATGCAAGCAGATAAGGCTAAATTTTTCACAAGTCCGCAGTTTGACCCTTCTGGGGTTTCGTTGGGACATAGTCGCCCCCAATGGGTGGGGTGGAGGTCTCTTGCTTCAAAGTTTGGTTGGCTCCTGCTGAGCGGTGACTGAAGCCTCCGCAAGTGGCTTAAAGTTGAGAGATAGTTCGTCCTATCTAAAAGCTGTGTTACTCCAACGCGTCCTCTTCCCCAGTTTCCAGTCGCTAACGCATGTTGGAGCCTTTCAGTGATTATTCCTGGACGAACAGCTGCGGAAACTGTTATTATTGGTCCCTTCACGCCTATCCTTTCAAGTTGGTATTTTATGTCTCTTACGAGGTTTCGGAAAGCTACACGGAACAAATCCGCCAAAAGGGGGCCAGCAAGCCTTAAACGTTTGTTCTTGAAATGGTCTTTGTCGTCTGGCCTTCTTCTTCCAAGCTTTAGCTCTATAACTCTGCAAGCCATTTCGCCCAAGAATATGGCTTTTTCTCTTCTGCTTTGGCTTGTCCTCCCGATGTGGGGGAGGAAGTTTTTGTCTATTGCCGCTTCAGCCTTTTGTATGCGGTATTCTTCAACTTGCCCGTGGGCTACACGGTTACCGATATACAGTATAGCTTCTCTGACTGTGTCCACTCCTGCAGCCTTTTCAAAGGAAGGCTCCAATTCGCTTTGTATTTCCTCGTCAACTGAAACAGCCTCAGCAATCTCTTTGTCTGACTCCAGTCCCAATGCACGCATAACAATTACAAATGGAATATCGGTGGGCACTCCGGGCATCGTAACGTACAAGGCGCCGTCGGGCTTCATTTTCAGCTCTATCCGAGCCCTAAAACCAACGGTTGTGGAGAACAGCTTAGCTTGATAAACCGGTGTTGCGCCTTTTTCGTCTATGTCCACAATAATTCGGTTCGGAGCTAAATCCTCCATAGCCACTATTACACGTTCAGAACCGTTCACGATGAAGTAGCCGCCCGGATCGTCGGGATCTTCTCCACAAGCGATCAGCTCTTCACGGGAAAGCTGTGACAGGAAGCATAACTTAGACTTTAACATTACTGGAATGTTTCCAATAAAAACAAGTTCGGTGTCTTGTTCTCTGCCGTCCACAACTGGAGTCATTTCTAGAGCAATGGGAGCCGCATAGGTCAAGTTGCGGAGCCTAGCCTCGATGGGATAAATCTCATGCTTTGTCCCGTCAACCTCAGTCACGTAGGGGCCGCTTATCCGTGTCTGTGGATCAATCACCCAAATCTGTCCAAGCTTCACTTTATAGGGGCATTCTGGAACCTCTATTGGAATTTCACCTACTTCATCTATTATTTCTTGTAAGCCATGGTCTATGAACTCGTTATATGAGTCTAGATGTTGGCGGACGAGGCCTTTTTCTTTAAAGAACGCTTTTAACAGTATGTTAGCGTCCTCCTTTGAGAATTCAGTCTTAGCCATACCTAACAACCTCACGGCTACAACATTTAATTAAACGGTTAATGTTGGATAGGGGATTCCTCAAACTTTTCAATTTCCTCCAGACTTGGATCATCCAGATTAAAAAGTCTCCAATATATGAAGCTAAACTCGTAAGACTGCACAGCTGACTAATAAACTTTTTCATTGAAAAATCCATATTTGATTTCCCACACCACCAACTTAAACAAAAAGCTGGCAGTTTTGCCAAAAAATGTGTTACCGACGGGAGCAAAAACGGGTAACGTTTAAATTTCAATTGTCCATTTTCAAATTTGGGCGGCGGTAGCCAAGCCAGGTCAAAGGCGGAGGACTCAAGATCGGTGTTAGAGTGAACCCCTATGAGCCATCCTCTCCCGTAGGGGTTCGCCGGTTCAAATCCGGCCCGCCGCACCACCAAAATTTTCCAAACAACTTAAACCTTGCATATGAAAATGCTTGTTAAAAGCTCGCCGTGCCATATTCTGCGTTCATCTACAACCCCCACCCCAATGTTTTCCGCGGCTTCCTTGAACCTTTTTGAGGCCGCCGTAATCAAAACAAGGGTTGCATCTGCAAACTTTGCTTTTAATGTTTTGAGAAAGTTTTCGTAGAGTCTGCGCACACCCTCTTTTGGGTTTGCTCTAAGCCCGTATGGCGGATTCACAACCACTAAGTCAAAGTCTACGTCTGGATAATCTTCAACTCTCGTAGCGTCTCCAATTTTGAAGTTTATTGTTTCGTAAACGCCAGCTTTCTTTGCGTTTTCTATCCCGCCATGCAAATGTTTGGCAAACTTTTCCATGGCATATATGGCGAACGGACTTTCCAAACCTCTAATCTCTTCAGCGAGAATTTCAGCCCTCACCCTTTCAAATTCTTCTAGGCTACAAATTTTTAGGTTTAAAAAAGCGAAGTCGTTTCGCCATTTTCCAGGCGGAATACATTTCGCTTCTAGGGCGGCTTCTATGGGGATTGTGGCGCCACCGCACATCGGATCAAGCATAAACTTTTCCGGAGAATACTCGCCTATCCTCAGCATTGCCGAGGCTATGGTGGGTTTCAGCGCCGCTGGATGATTGTAGACGCGGTAGTGACGTTTATGCAAGGATGATCCCGTCGTGTTTACACCCATCAAGAACTCGTCGTCTCTTACTAGGCAATATACTTCAATGCCGGGCGCGTCTAAATTGACCTTAAGCCTTGTACCAGTGGCGTTCATGTAGGAATCTATTATGGCTTGGCCGACAACTCGTGAAACGTCCATGCTTGTAAAGTTATGTATGCCCAGTCGTTGGCTTCTCACAGCGAAAGATTGCTCTGGGCCTATTATCCACTGGTAGTCCAAATTTTTCGCAAGTTTGTAAACGTCCTCTAGGTTTGCAAATCTTGACTGGCACAGTTGGATGAAGACTTTGTTTATAGTTCTGGCTTTAAGGTTTAGAAGGTATATGTCGGGCACTTGACCCTCAAAAATTATGCGGCCCACGTCTTGCTCAACTTTTCCACCTAGAAGGTTTTCAACTTCTTTTGCGGCTACATCTTCTAACCCTATAACCGTGGTTGCAAAAAACCGAAGCCTTTCCATCGACATGAAAAAAGCGTAAAGGCTCCTTTAAACGCTTACTGTTTTGGGTACACTGCGGTTTTGCTGGGTAAAGGAATATATTTGGCATTGTACTTTTCAAAACCTTTAAAGGAGAAGTTGAATGGATCTTACTGAAAAAATATTGAGGCTTAAGAGAGAAAAGAGGGCAATTATTTTAGCCCACAATTATCAAAGGTCCGAAGTTCAAGACATCGCGGACTATGTGGGCGACAGTGTGGAACTTAGCAGAAAAGCTATGGAAGAAAAAGACGCGGAAATAATCGTTTTTGCAGCCGTGGATTTTATGGCTGAAACAGCAGCCATTCTGAATCCGAACAAGAAGGTTTTGTTGCCTTCAGCTGGAGCACGCTGCCCCATGGCTCAAATGTTAACCGTTGACGAGATCAAAAGGTGGAAGGCGCTCTACCCCCTTGTGCCAGTTGTTTTATATGTTAACACCTTGGCTTCAGCGAAGGCTTACTGCGACGTTTGCTGCACATCTGCCAACGCTGTTGAAGTGATAAATGCTTTGAACGCTGAAACAGTGTTGTTTGGACCCGACCGCAATCTGGCGGAATATGTCCAGGAAAAAACTGGAAAAACGGTTATTCCAATTCCAGAGCACGGTTTCTGCCCGACGCATTTGCTTTTCCATCCCGAAGAGGTGCAGGTTTTGAAAAGAGAAAATCCAGACGCCGTTGTCATGGTTCATCCAGAATGCAGCGCCGAGATGCGGAAAACCGCCGACTTCGTGGGCAGCACATCCCAAATGTGTAGGTATGCCAAAGAAAATCCGGCAAAAACCTTTATTGTGGCAACCGAGGAAGGGCTTCTACACCGTCTAAGGAAGGAAAATCCAGGTAAACGTTTCATTTTAGCCTATGAAGGGGCTGTTTGCCCAAACATGAAATTGAACACTCTTGAAAGGATCTATTTAGCCCTTAAAGAAGAGAAGCACGTAATAACTGTTCCAGAGCCTATAGCAGGCAAAGCCAGAAAAGCTTTGGAAAAAATGTTTGAGTTAACAAATTAAAGGGAAACAATCATAGTTTTGAGAAGCTTGACACCTTTTTTGGAGGATAATTCGTCGCTTAGTTTTCGAATGTATGCAGCGTCCCCCTTAACGGCCACGGCTTCCAAGCAGTCCCTCTCGGTCAAGTGAATGTGCATCGTAGAGGAAATTATGTCGGCATATTTGTGCTGTACATCTGTTAAAGCGTCCTCCAAACCTCTAACCTCATGATCGTAGAGCAACATTAAAACCCCCGCTTGAAGCCCCTTCTCTTCTTGAAGCCACTTTCTTTCAGAAATGAAAAGCCTAACAGCGTCTTGAACGGCCTTGGAACGGTTTTCGTAGCCCATTTTTCGAATAACCTCATCAAAATCTTTCAACAAGTCCGGTGGAAAAGTAACGCTAACACGAACTATTTTCTCGGTTTTCGCCATCGCAACCCCCGTTTAGGAATCTGGTGCTTAAGCCATAAAGTTTTTATGGAAGGCAGTATTACTCTTACAGAAAAAAGTATTACAGGTGTTCAAATGCACTTTAAACCAGTGGATATTGCTACAATAGCAATTTTCTCAGCCATGTGGGCCATCTTAAACCTCACAGTTGGACCATTAGGATTTACACTTTTAGGACTGCCAATACTCTGCGACTTTTCAGTCTATTTCACTTTACTGTTGGCCACATGGGTTTCAGGTAAAATGGGGACCCCCTCCGCAGTCGGCGTTATCGGCGCCATAATAGTTTTGGCTATGAGACCGGCTTCAACACAGATGATAGGCTTTTTGGTGTCAGCCTTCATCTTTGACGCTTTAATGACTCTCTGTAGGCATAAAATCCTTTTTAAACCATATAACATAGGCATAGCGTTAATCGCAACAGTGATGTCTGCATATGTTGCAGGAGTCATTATTGGAACAATTTTCATGAACCCCCCTCGCCCGTTGAAGTGGGCACTGACTTTCTGGGGTGTTTGGCACCTAGTGGGCGGCATAATAGCCCTGCTAGTCGCTTTACCAGCGATAGAAGCCCTTGAAAGGGTCGGCGTGAAGGTAATAAAAAGTGCTTGACGACGAGAAATCTCTAATATCGGATATTAGAAACGCTGAAAACCTTCACGGACATTTAGGGCCATTCTTAGTGATAGGTGTGAAAATGGCTAGATTGGCAAAGAAAACCCTAAACTTAGACGAAACCAAACAGCGGGACATGCAAATCTTGGCAAAACTTCCTCTAGTCACTCCCTTTTCATGCATCCTCGACGGCATTCAAGCAATAACCAAATGCACCGTTGGAAATAGAAAGCTTAAAGTAAAAAGGTCTAACGGCGACATAACCGCAATTTTTAAAATTAAAAGTCAAGATAAAGCCGTAAAAATACTTGTGAAACCCCAGTTAATAGATGAGTTGAAGATCCAGCTTTCAATTGGAGCCCCAAACGAGAAACTAGCTTGGATTGTAGCTGGCACATCAGAAGACAAGTTGTTCGAAGTTCAAAATAGATAAAAACTTCCCAGAGATTACTTTAAACATGTGATGTCCATTAAGGAAGATTTAGAAATAGCAAAAGCTGCGCTTCACGGGAAAAATTTGACTCTTGCAATAGTAAAGAGGTCTAAGTTGCTTTTTGAAAGCAAATCCCACGGAGTTTCCGCGTTTCTAGACGCTTTAGAAAAGCTTGGACTAAAGATTAAGGACGCGGCGGTTGCAGACAAAGTCGTCGGGAAAGCCGTAGCACTGTTATGTATATACGCTGGAATACGAGCAGTTTATGCATTAAACTTAAGCCTTAAGGCAAAACAAGTCTTAGAGAGAAACGCTGTTCACCTTGAATGGGAAAACCTTGTGGATAAAATATTAGACGCCTCCGGAACCGACATTTGCCCTTTTGAAAAAGCCGCCATGGAAATCAGCAACCCCGCAGAGGCCTACAAAAAGCTAAAAGTTCTTTCAAAAAGGCTTTCAAAGAGGGAAAGACATGAATAATGAACACGAAGGATTTATATTTGCGGAGGACGATGAACTAAAGCGCATAAAAGAAAGAAAACTTCGCGAGTTAATGAAAGAGGTTAAGGAGAAAAACCGTTTGAGCGGGCAGGTAATCCATCTTACAGATTCAAATTTTAACGATGTCATAAACAAGAACAGACTTGTTTTGGTTGACTTTTACGCAGACTGGTGCATGCCGTGCAGAATGATGGCACCTGTTGTTGAAGAGTTGGCCAAAGAGCTTGCTGGCAAGGTTTTGGTTGGAAAAATCAATGTGGATGAAAACCCAGCCACTGCAGATCGATTCCAAGTCTTCAGCATCCCAACCC
>CAZZMT010000030.1:0-2714 GCA_964655395.1 uncultured Candidatus Bathyarchaeia archaeon
AGGCAAGGTTCAAGGTATGTGCTGCACAAGTACGCTTGCATATTTTTGGAAGAGGGTGTAGCAGCAATATTCAAGAGTGCCTTCGGCTTATCCGAAAAGTCAATGAAAGTGCCGAGGGCCGGGTTTGAACCGGCGACAACCCGGTCTTCAGCCGGGCGCTCTCCCAGGCTGAGCTACCTCGGCAACAGAGCAACAGCACCGGTTTATTTAGTTTTTATAGGATGCTTATTTGTGTTTTGCGTGTTATGTTTTGTTCCGAATCCGTACTTAAGATAAATCAATAGCTGGAGCATTATTTAAAAACATGTGTTTAATTTAAGGTGGCATTCAAAATTAAAAGAGGTGATTGAAAGTGAAACGTTTGTGGGCAGTGATAACCATTGAGTTGGTTGACGAGAGCGCTGCGGAAAAAACTGAGTCTATTCAGAAAGAGCTTCTGGAATGGTTTGAGGAGAACTGCTCCTTTATTCCATGGTTTAAGCGGGTCAAAAGCATCGTGGTAAAAGAGGAATAGTTTTAGGATAGAATTTGCTTTGCAAGGAAATAGCCTAACACGGCGAAAGCCACGAAACACAAGATTAGCATAAAGGAATCCATTGTGCTCCAAGGCTTCAAACTTCTACTTTCGTTTAAATTATTCATGCTTCGCCTCCGCTTACACTGTTTTTCAATAACTTTGAAAAAGGTTTTATGAAGCAAAAATACTAATTCTGGATAAGCAAAAGGGCCGGTAGTCTAGCAGGCTAGGACGTCGCCCTCACGCGGCGAAGGTCGTCGGTTCAAATCCGGCCCGGCCCACTTAAATTTTTAAGCGAACTTAAAGAACACAGCATTTCCACAACCTCTTGATAAGCCGCGAGCCAATTGTGTTTATTAGGACTAATCCGAACAATTCCATGATTTGAAGTGAAAATTTTTCGGAGCACTTTCGTCAATGGGTTTGCACGCAAAACAATAATATCTAATATCCTACAAATTTAGAAAGGAGGATTTAAAATGGCGAAGAAGTATAGACATTTGATTAAGCACTTGACTGTTCGTTCCGGACCTGAAGGGGTTTATGATGAGCCACGTTTTTGGTTGGATTCAAAGGATTCTGAAGGTTTAAACGCCCATTTTTCCTATGGATTTCTTAATACCATTGGAACTATCTGCCATCCAACAAGAAACGGTGAGGCCTTAATTCATCCATATGACGAGGTTCTGGTTTTTGCGCCTTGTGATGCTTCTGGCGACATACTTGATCTTGGCGCGGAAATATCTATAGAGATAGGTGAAGAAGGTGAAGAACAAGTTTTTTATGAACCCTCTGTGGTGGTTATTCCAAAAGGTACACCTCACGGTCCAATAACGGTGAAAAGGCTTGATAAGCCTATTGCACATTACCTTGTGGGTCTAAATCCAGACTATAAGGCTGAACATATCCCCAGGAAGACAAAGACAACTGGGCTGAAGTATGCCCACCTAATTAAAAAGTTTAGGGGCGCATGGCTCCTTTTAAGTAAGCGCCTTGCTCAACCCCTTAAACCCGACATGGCTAGGCTTAAAGTCATGAGCCCAGGAAACGCTGACCAAATTGCATGGTTTTACGGTAAAGACCTTGAAGGATTAGAGCTTAACATTTCTTGGGGCTTCTACTGTAATCCAGGCATATGGCACAGCGCGGGAAGAGGTGGAGCACACGTACACCCGGTTGATGAAGCACTTTTCTTTTTAGGGCTAGATCCCCAAAACATTAATTATCTTGGAGCCGAGCTAGAGATAGGACTCGGCGAAGAAGAAAGACACGTGATTAATAGGCCTACGGCCGTTATAGTCCCCAAAAATGTTGTGCATTGCCCAATAATAACAAGGTGGGTCGACAAGCCGTACGCACATTTTCACCTGTACTTAGGCGTTCGATATGAAACAAGATGGTTAATAGAAGAAAACCCCTAGACTATGCTGCAGCTTACCGAGTAATTTCTTGACCTTCTACGTTTGATCTCATGATATTGCCAACATCTTCAAGTATTTGTTTAGCCATTTATGCGCTGTTTCTTAAAGTACTCGTGTTAGTTAAAAGAGTTTTTAGCTTTAGAGGTTTCTCGCGGCTATGTGAAGAACGTTAGTAGACAATTAATGTTTAGCTCATTTATTTGAATTTACCAGTAATTGGTGCGGGGGTGGGATTTGAACATTAATTTACTGGTAAATTGTTGAATCATTACTGTTTTAAGATTTTGAGTAATTCTTGGGGGGATAATCCTGATTTCTTATTATTGATTTGATGGGTCCCTTCTTTACCTCTGGATGCATGGGCGCTATTACAATGTATGTTTTTGTTGTTGTTTCTTGCAACGTCAAGCTCTGGACGCCAAGAAACATGCCAACTGTCCTCCTTCCAAACCACGCTTGAAAAGTCAACTTTTCACCCCTGACAGGCACACCAAACGTGAAGGCCTCGTTAAATGCTTCCCGAAGCAACAATCACAAAAATGCGAGGGCATAAATACGGGACAGCCGTTTAAAATCCTAAGAGCATCAGGCTCTTTCCTCCACATGTTTTTCAAACTCCTTATAGTATCTTTCGAGGCCTTCCAGCATTGTCATGGCCATTTCATACTGGGGTGAAACGGCTTTCCTGACTTTTGTGTACATGTCTATCAGGGTTTTCTGCTGGGCTGTTTTTGAGAGTTTTTCAGCGAGGCGGAATATTTCCCCGTTTCCGATGC
>CAZZMT010000031.1:0-6706 GCA_964655395.1 uncultured Candidatus Bathyarchaeia archaeon
CAGGGAATTATTTGGACTTTCGGCGGCAAAATCGTTAGGGCTGGAAGAGTTATGCATGGAAAAACAAGCCCCGTCTGGCATGACGGCAGAGGCGTATTCAAAGGCGTTGAAAACCCAATACAAGCAACTAGATATCATTCACTTGTTGCTGAAAGAGCAAGTTTGCCGAGATGCCTAGCGGTGACCGCGGTCTCTTTGGACGACGGCGAAATCATGGGGGTGCGCCACGTGGAATACCCCATTGAGGGCGTCCAGTTCCATCCAGAGTCTATTCTGACGCGCGGCGGCAAACAGATGGTCAAAAACTTCTTAGACTGGTGGTGAGCGGATTGATTCGTGAGGTCATCGCTAAACTTGTTGAGGGGAAAAATCTCTCCCAAGATGAGGCTTATGGCTCGATGATGGAGATTATGACGGGGCAAGCCACTCCGGCACAGGTAGCGGCTTTTCTAACAGCCTTAAGAATGAAGGGTGAAACAGTGGAAGAGCTAACAGCCTTTGCCAAAGCCATGAGAAGCCTATGCCACAAAATAAGGCCAAATATCAACGGGCGCCTAGTGGACACTTGTGGAACAGGCGGGGACAAAATAAAAACATTCAACGTAAGCACTGCAGCCGCCTTCGTAGTTGCCGGCGCGGGGGTGCCCGTGGCAAAGCATGGAAACCGTTCAGTGACAAGCAAAAGCGGAAGCGCCGACGTGCTTGAACGTTTAGGGCTGAACTTAGAAACACCTCCTGAAAAGGTGAAGGAGGCCATAGAGCAGATAGGCATAGGCTTCATGTTTGCTCCTGGCTTTCACCCAGCCATGAAGCATGCAGCAGGCCCCAGAAGGGAGATAGGCATAAGAACGGTGTTCAATTTTCTAGGCCCTTTAACTAATCCTGCCTCAGCAGACGCCCAAGTTTTAGGGGTCTGCGAGGCTCGGCTTGTAGGGAAAGTGGCCCAAGTTTTGAAGGGTTTAGGCCTAAAAGAAGCCATGGTTGTCCACGGCTTGGACGGGCTTGACGAGATTTCCACGGTGGGCAGAACGCTTATAGCGTGGCTTAGGGACGGCGAAATCAAAACGTTTGAGGTTGCTCCCGAAGATTTGGGCGTTAAACAGTCAAGCCTAGAAAGCATACTTTGCACCGGCGTTGAGGAAAGCGCGGAAACAACATTCCAAGTGCTTTACGGATGCCTAAGCCCAGACCACCCGAAGAGAAGCCTCGTAGCCGTTAACGCGGCAGCCGGCCTTATCGTGGGCGGGAAAGCCGACAACTTTGCATATGGTCTTGAGCTTGCCCAAGAATCAATTGAAAGCGGCTCCGCCTATAAAAAGCTCAAACAGCTTGTCAAGTTTTACGACGGCAGCAAACCCGAAAGGCTTGAGGAACTGGAGGCCAGATATGGCTGACTTAATGGACACCCTTGTCAAGGAAGCCCTTGAAAGGCTGAAAAACGGATATTATAGGACAGCCATACACCTAAACGTTCAGAAGCTAAGCTTAAAAAACGCAGTAATCAACTGCCAACATGCCCCGATAATAGCGGAAATAAAGCCCTCCTCGCCTTCACGTGGATGTCTTAGGCATATAACAAGCCCAAGGGATATGGCAAAGGCTATGGAAGCCGGCGGAGCCGTCGGAATCTCAGTTTTAACTGAGCCAAAGCGGTTCGGGGGATCCCTTCAAGCCTTAGCCCAAGTAAAGGAAAGCGTTGGTATACCAGTGTTGATGAAGGACATAATTGTTGACAAAGCGCAAATTGAGGCAGCAGCCCACATAGGCGCTGACGCCGTGCTGCTGATACAAGGCGCCGTTACAGGTAAGGTTGACAAGCTTATAGATTTTGCCCACTCCCTTGGGCTTGAAGTTCTCCTTGAAACCCACACCATTGGAGAGTTTAAGGCTGCGCTGGAAACGGAAGCCGACATGATAGGGATAAATAACCGAGATCTCAAAACCTTGAAAGTTGACTTGAACGTTACAGCTAGAATATTGGCGGAAACACGCCCAACTGGAAGGATCGTGGTGAGCGAAAGCGGAATAGAAAACGCTGACCACGTGAGGTTTCTCTGGCGGTGCGGCGCCAACGCGTTTCTAGTTGGATCTTCTATAATGCTCGCCGAGGATGTTGAAAAGAAGGTTAGGGAGCTCGTGATGGCGTTATGAGAAGGGTTAAGGTGAAAATCTGTGGAATAACCCGCATGGAAGATTTGGAAGCCGCCTGCAAGGCTGGCGCGGACATGGTTGGATTCGTTGTTGACGTTCCATCATCGCATAGAAGCCTAAGTCTGGAAAAGGCTGAAAGCTTGTTCAGGCTTGTGCCAGAAAACGTGAAAAGCGTGCTTGTAACAGTGCCCAAAACTCTGAACTGGCTTGTTAAAGTCTGCAAGCGTCTAAAACCCGACATAATACAGCTTCACGGCGAAAAAATTAAGGGCTACCTTGCCGTGAAAAGGATGATTCCCGACATATTTTTAGTTGGCGCTGTTCAAGTGAGAAAGGACAGCGAACCTTTGGAAAGCGCTTTGGAAATAGCTGAATTTTTCGACGGGGTGCTTGTTGACTCGTATAAGATGGGCGCCTACGGCGGAACAGGCATTATTCACGACTGGAGTGTCAGCAGAAAGTTAAGGGACGCCGTTTACCCTAAGCCTCTAATATTGGCTGGAGGGTTAAACCACCAAAACGTTAAAAAAGCCATAAAAACGGTGGCGCCCTACGCCGTTGACGTTTCAAGCGGGGTTGAAGCCGCGCCGGGCGTGAAAGACCTTAGACTTATTGAGGCTTTCATCAAAGCGGTCCATGAAACAGTTCTAGAAGACGACGACTATGAAGGTTTAGACTGGTGAAGAGGGATATGAAAGGAAGGTTCGGCATGTTCGGTGGAATGTACGTCAGCGAGGTTCTGGTGCACGCGCTCCTCGAGCTTGAGGAAGCCTTTGAACGCATACACCCAACAGAGGAGTTCCAAAGAGAATTTCACGGGCTGCTTAGGGATTACGGAGGCAGACCTACACCACTTTACTACGCCAGAAACTTCAGCAAGCACGTGGGGTTTAAGGTTTACCTTAAACGGGAGGATTTACTCTGCGGAGGATCCCACAAACTTAACAATGCCATAGGCCAAGCGCTTTTAGCCAAAAAAATGGGAAAGAAACGTCTCATAACCGAAACCGCTGCAGGTCAGCATGGCCTTGCCACAGCCATGGCTGGCAACATTTGCGGCTTAAAAACCGAAATATTCATGGGTGTCAAAGACATCGAAAGGCAAGCCTCCAACGTGAAGAAAATGCAGCTTTTAGGCGCGAAGGTTAAGCCCGTCAAAACTGGTGCAGGAATCCTTAAAGACGCGGTTTCAGAAACCTTGCGGGAGTGGGCTGCATGCTCTAGGACAACCCACTATCTGATGGGTTCAACGGTTGGGCCGCACCCGTTTCCAACAATAGTGGCAGCGTTCCAAAGCGTTATAGGCATGGAGCTTAAGAGGCAGATTCTCGAAAAGGAAGGACGCCTGCCAGACGCTATAGTTGCATGTGGAAGCGGGGGAAGCAACGCCCTAGGCGCCTTCAAACCCTTCATAGAAGAAAAAAGTGTTAGGCTATACTTCGTCGAGGGCGGTGGCGAAAGCCTAGGCGCAGAAAACAGCGCAGCCGCCTTCCAGCTTGGAAGCCCCGGAGTGCTTCACGGATGTCTTTCCATAGTTATGCAGGACATGTGGGGGCAGATTAGGCCTTCCAAAACAAGGGCGGCCGGACTAAACTATCCTGGAAGAGGCCCTGAAATCGCCTATCTCTGTGAAATAGGCCGCGTTAAACCTTGCTACGCTTTCGACAAAGAAGTCTTTGAAGCTGTGCGAGTAATGTGCCGAACGGAGGGGTTAATTCCCGCCCTTGAAACAGCCCACGCCGTAGCCTACGTTTTAAACCACCCTGAAGAATTCAGCCCAGACGATGTGGTGGTTATAAACTTTTCAGGAAGAGGCGACAAAGACATAGACACAATTCTGAGGCATTTCTATGGATCCGCTTGAAAGAAAGTTTAAGGAATTAGAAGGGAGAGGCGAAGGCGCCCAAATGACTCACGTTTACTACGGGGACCCTTCTGAAGAGTTTTCCATAAAACTTATTGAAACTTTGGCTCAAAACGGCGCCGACATAATTGAGCTTGGGATACCTTTTTCTGACCCAATAGCTGACGGCCCAGTCTTTCAGGCAGCTTGCGAAAGAGCGTTAAACGCTGGGGTCACGCCCCCAAAATGCATAGAAGCAGTAAAAAGGCTTAGAAAAGCGGGGTTAAAAACACCCATAATCATAACCACATACTTTAACATTCCATATGTGATGGGTTTCGAAAAATTCCTCAGCATGATAAAAGAGGCTGGAGCGCAAGGTCTTCTGGTTCCAGACATGCCAATAGAAGAGGCAGAACCCTACTTGGATATGGCGGCAAAAACGGGGTTGCACTTGATACTTCAAGTGGCGCCAACCACGTCGGAAGAAAGGCTTAAAAAAATTGTGGAAGCTGCCACTGGCTTCATTTACCTAGTAAGTCTGGAGGGTGTAACGGGATCAAAACTAACCAATCCAAACACAACTTTCAAGCTCATAAAAAGGTTGAAATCCAAAACCCAAACTCCCGTTATGGTTGGGTTCGGCATTTCAAAACGCGAACACGCAAAAGCAATCGTTGACGCAGGGGCAGACGGCGTTGTGATTGGGAGCGCCTACGCAAAAATATACACTAAAAACTTGCAAAATCCTTTTGCAATGTTGCCTGAAATAGCCCGCCTTTCAAGAGAAATAAAAAAGGGGTGCATAAAACAAAACTGGACGAAAACTAGGGCAACTCCAAGCTTTTTCGGAGAATGAAATTTCTTTCTGGAGTTTTTCTGAAGGTTATGGCTGAATAGTTTAATATATAAAGAGTTGAAATTCTTAAATGGAGGGTAGAGGGAAACTTTTGCCCTTCGACGACTCTTTAACCGTTGCGCTTACCATAATAACCTTAGGAACGATAATCACATGTTCCATAATAGTTTATTCCATGAGGAAAAAACTGCGCGGGGAAGTATTGGAAGCATCTGCCAAGAAGGAGGTTGGCGAAGTGGAAACGAAGGCTTTGCCGTTCAAAATTGTAAAGACGGTTTCTCCGGAGGAGGCTGCAAAAGCCAGGGAGGAGCTGCGGATATTGGACTTGGAAAGGGAGATTTTGAGCGATGCTATAAGAAAGCTTTACGAGGCTCACGCTGAGGGTAAAATAACTGAAGAAGAGAGGGATAAGCTTGCCCAAACCTATAAGGAGAGGATGATGATTGTTAAGGAAGCCATTGCGAAGGACGAGTCCCTTGTGGCTTTGCACGAGCTTGAGGCTATGCAGGAAGACTTGATAAAACTTTTCAGTGAGCGCTTCGACGAGATAAATGCAAAAATCGAGGAGCTCCGCTCAAAGGTTGAGGCTAAACCCATAAAGGAAATAGCCATCCCGGCAGCTAAGCCGGCAAAAACCGTGGCGGAAGAGGAAAAGCCGGAAGCTGAAGCTGAAGAAAAAGCCAAAAGAAGGCGTAAGCCACCCGCTGCCAAGCCGCCTCCACGGACAGAAGCTGAGAAACGCATAGAGGAAATCCGAGCTGAGGTGGAAAAGGTTCTGGAAAGGCTGGGACAGATGGAAATTGAAACCTAAAAGTGAAGAGGTGGAAAAAGCCAAAAGAAACGCGGCTCTAGAAGCCGTAAAACATGTTAAAGATGGCTTCATATTGGGACTTGGAAGCGGCAGCACAGTTGCCTATGCCGCCGAAGAAATTGGAAGAAGAATAAAAGCAGAAAACCTGCGGGTGAAGGTTGTTCCAACTTCATATCAAGCGTTTATCCTCGCGGTTAAAAATGGCATTCCAACAACAACCTTGGAGGAACACCCCACGCTGGATTTAACGATTGACGGGGCAGACCAAATAGACGAAAACCTAAACTTGATAAAAGGCATGGGCGGCGCTCTAACTCGTGAAAAAATAGTGGCCGCCGCGTCCAAAACCCTAATAATAATCGCGGATTGGAGGAAGAAAGCCAAATTTTTAGGAGAAAACAGTCAACATGTTCCCATAGAGGTGTTGCCCTTCGCCGCATCCCTTGTAAACCGCAAAATAACCATGCTTGGAGGAAAACCCACTTTAAGAGAAGGCTCTGGAAAAGTCGGACCGGTCGTGACGGACAACGGCAACTTCATAATTGACGTGGATTTCGGGTTAATAAAAAACCCAGATGAACTGGAAAAAATGTTAAAAACAATCCCCGGAATAGTTGAAACAGGCCTTTTTGTAAACATGGCTGACGTAGTTTACCTTGGAAGACCGGATAAAATTGAAAAGCTTGAGCGAAAGAAATAACAAGAAACACTTCAACCTTGAATATTGAAGAGGATGCGTCGGGGTGCGAGATTTCTCATATCTTCCTTTAATGTCTCTTAACAGAAAATATGATGTGTGCAGTTTGTTTTCGCTTTTAGGTTCGTTTAATCTTCTCTGTTAAGTTGAATGCTAATTGAGCTACTTCTTCTAAGATGGTTTCGTTTGGCGGTGCTGGTCCGAAATACCAAAATGGTGGTCCGTTTACGCCGTCTATGCTTGTGTAGTTGAGTATGCTCCAGTATGCTTGTGCAACCTTCTTTCCAATGTTGTGGATTGTATCCATCATTTTTAATTGCTCTGTGGAGTTCAGCCATGACAAAT
>CAZZMT010000032.1:0-2832 GCA_964655395.1 uncultured Candidatus Bathyarchaeia archaeon
TGTTAATTTCTAGGCATTTAAGCCATGCGCTCATCGCCCTGTTTAGGTTGTGGCTCTGTCCCGCGGATAGGCCCTTGAACACCTTCATAACATCTAGGGGAGCCCTTATCGGCTCTTTAACGAACCTGTCCAGGTAGCTTACCATGCATTTGGCATTTCTCGGGTTATACCTCTTAAACTCAACATATTGGAGAAAAAGGTGCCTCGTCTCAGGCCAGCTTAAAATAAAACCTTCGTCCTCAAACCTTAAACCTGCAAGGGAGCCTAAAACCTCACAATGCTCGCCAACTCGCTTCCTCAACTCGTCGATAACGCCTTCTTCTTCCATAGCAGCTCTTAAAGACTCAAGCCTCTTACATTGCTCCTCAACGCTTCTCCTAATTTCCTCGATCTTCTCCAGCATGGGACAAACCAACCCTGAATTGGGACGGTCCCAGGACGGTCCCAGAGGCTGAAATTCGAACCAGCCGTTTTCAGGCTGATTTTTTCCAGAGCAGGCTGTTTTTGGTGCGGCCGCCGGGATTTGAACCCGGGTCGTCAGCGTGGCAGGCTGATTTGAACTCATCAGCATTACTGTTAGGTAGTCGTTTATTCCCATGTTGGCTTCTTTTGCCTTAGCCCGTAAAAGCTGGGCTACCTCTGTTTTTAGGCATATGCCCGTCATTCCAAGTTTAGGCATTTTCTTCTCGCCCTCCTTTTACCCTTATTATTTTGGGGTTTCCGGTTTTTAAATGGCAGTAAAAAATTTTCTGTAATGGTTTCTTCCTCTTCGATTTTCAGTATGGACAGAAAATGGCTGAATAAGGCATACTTTTGTTTGCGTTGGTCTCATATGAATGTCTTATAAGCTCTTCCCTTTTGTCTACCCTTAAAAACGTTTTTCATGTATTTTTGAAAGTCAAATTTGCGCCGATCTTCTCCAAGCTTCCAACTAATTTCAGCTATAAGTTCAATTAGCTCAGATTCGCTGAGGTTTGGGATTTTCCCAGTTTTCCAGTAAATATACTGGATAAGGAAATTGTCATCAACGTGTTTGCCGCGTTTTTTGGCTTCATCTAATAACGACTCTGCGATATTGCGAAGGTCTTCATTACTTTTACCACTTAACAGCTTCTTAATTTTGTCATAATGCGTCATGCATTCGGAACTTCTGGACAAACTTTATCCTCTCTCTTTAAAATACGCCTTAAATTTTTAAGATCTAATTACATAAAATTTACTTGCATGTGTGCACGATGCCCCTTTTAAACTTTCCAGTTTGCTTTTCTTTTAGTGCCTCATTTAGAGATTGAAGTAGAACCAATACGCCTTTTAAAAGAAGCGTTTGGAGATCTGTCCATTCATTATAGCTGAGTCTATCGCCATAAAGTTCCAGTGCAGCGTCGATAGAAGTTTCAACAGCCTTGCCCAGAAAGTCTTTCTTCTCTTTAAGCCACTCGATTTCCTGACGAAGTGATCGCTTTGCACCTTCAGGATCATGCTTCAACAAAGTGGTGAAATCCTCAACTTCGGTCAGAAGTTTGTCTACTATGTGTTCCGTTACTTCTGGCAGTAAACCATATTTATCATCAAGACTTGGCATTACATGCCACCCCTTTAAAAGGATAAGTTTTCCTCATTATTTTAAGTCTATGCTTAACAGACTATCAGAAGCTTGACGTGACAAGATTTTAAAAGGTTTCAGTTAAAATTTGATTTTTGGAGGGATAAGCATGAACAAAGAAAGAAAATTCCGCTCGTTTATGTTCCCTACGGGATTCTCCCTTTTGACAAAATAGAAATGTGTCAAAATCCTGAGCTTGTTACTGGAAGAAAGGATTCAATATGTGTTGTTTGGGGGGAGAAACATCAGATTCTCCATTGCTGGGCGCCAGCAGATGGGAAAGAAAGTGATTGGTTAAGAGGAGAAGTTCAATATCTCGTTGAAATTGAGCCTACAGAAGCTACAGGTCCATTCTCCCAGGAGTGGTGGATTTCTTTTTGGCAAGGGTATGTTTATAAAATGAGCGAAGACGCTGAGCTTTATCCAATAATAATCGTAAGTTCTAAAGAGCATTTAGATAGACTGCAAGGAAGAAAAACACAAATTTGAGCATCCTGAAATCTTTCGCTCATTCATTTGGACCACAATAAGTAAACCTTTCTCTGCATCAAGAAACCACATACTTTGATTAACCGTGCAAGCCTTTTAAGGTCGGCTTTATTTATCTCCTCAATGTAAACTTTCTTATATCCATAAAGTAGATGCGGAAAGAAGTATTTCATGAACCGTGCGTGAGGATTTTTGGCAAATGCTGCTCTTAACTTTCCTAAGTCTTCGTTGCTAAGGGTTTGAAGCTTACTCAAAACGTATTTCTCGCTTCCCAACAATTGAATGTTAAAGCCGAGTTGCCGAAGGGTTTCCGCTATTTTTAGGGCTTCTTTTGGCGGCGGCTGCTCGGCTATTTTCCGCATTCCAGCTTTTTCCGCGAAGGGGTTATACTTCGCCATGACAGCAGGCATTTCCACGTAAGGCGTCCCCACTAAAGGTAATGTTTCCCTGACAAGCTTGGACCCTAAACCTATGGTTCGATATTTAGGATGCACAACCACACGGCTGATAATGCTTAATTTCTCGTTAAGCTCCCGCATAGACATTTTGGGCAGGACAAAACGGCGCCCAAAGCATGTTGGTGGCGGATAACAGTAAATGATAACTCCGCAAAGCTCCTCGCCGCGCACAAGACGGAAAATTTTACGGGGTCCAGCAATTTTGTGGCTGCGGTTATGGCAGCCCGCAAAGCAACACACATCTTTGGCGTTCACCTCGCATGTAACTGCGGACAAACGTCG
>CAZZMT010000033.1:0-3417 GCA_964655395.1 uncultured Candidatus Bathyarchaeia archaeon
CCCACCCCCTACAGTTTCAACTGCCCCAACTACGTCAACAACGGAAAAACAGAAACAATCCGCGCAGTAATCGTACCAACCACCTTCACCCAAAAAGACGTCTTCACATGGCAAATAGGCTGGAGCTGCAACCTATGCCGAAAATGCCAAAACACCCACTGCGTATACAGCCACACAAGCTACCAAGCAAAACCAGAAAAGCAACAAATGGGAGAAAAATGCAAATAATAAAAGTTTGCCTATTACACGGCCAAAAATGCTACTGGCAAAGCCTACGCTACATCCCCAAAAACAGCCAATTCCAAGTTAAAGTTTGCAGGGCAAATTTTACATGTAATCAGCAACTTCTAACACAGATCTGCGAGCTTAACAAGATCGGCCCCTGCGAAAAGGCAGCCATTTGCCCCATGGCCTCAGACGCCTGCAAACTCGCAGTAAACCTAGGCGCAGCCCTACCCAAAAAAAGATGGATCAACTGCTGGTCATACTCCACCTTCCTAAAAGGAGGCATACCCTATGCTTGACTGGGAAATAGAAAACATAGAATACGAATGCACCAAATGCTGCTACCGCTTCAAAGGCTCAGAACTAAAACTGATACAGCGAATAGCATGCCCCCAATGCGGCTGCAGAGTGCTCAGGAAAACCCGACCCCCAATCGTCAAAAGAGTAAAAGCAGTATAAAATCCTACATTATCCCTCTTTTTCTTCAATAATGCTTGGGAGCTTCCGTAAAAGTTATATTCTGAAAAGTTTATTTTCTGTTTTCTGGAGGATTGCATAAATGGAAGAGTTGAGGGAACGTGTAGAGGTTTTAGACCAAGGTCGAATCACCATCCCAAAAAGCATCAGAGATAAGCTTGGAATACGGAGAGGCTCAATCCTTGAAGTCTATTTAAAAGGCAAAGCAATAATCATGGAGGTTCTCGTTAAATGAAGCTTGAAGCAAAACGATACGTTGAACCTTTCGTGTTGGACTGGGATGGGGTGGTGGATTTGTTTAGGAGACTTTTCACGAGGAAGACGCTTGGGTGGAGGGAAACTTAATGTCTGAAACCGTTGAAACTAATGTGGTGAGGCTTGTGTCTCAATGGTGTAAAGCCGTAGAGGATGTTGTTAGTTTACGTGTTAAAGGGTCAGTTTTCGGCGACCTAATCAACGGCATCGTGGTAGAATGCGACAAAATAGGATGCGCCGCCCAAAACACGCCTTACTGCTGGATTCAAAAACGCATCCAGACAAGACTATGTTAAGGGATAGGCTTGGCGAACATTAAAGAAAAAGTTAGGGAGCTTTCTGCCGTCATCTGCGCTAAATGCAACGCTAAAGACTACACGAAATGCGCTTCTGAATGCAGAATCCATAAGCTTCTCAACGAGATAATAATCCATAAGCTTTTCAACGAGATAATCATGGAGCTAGGCTGATGGCTGAAAAAATAGAAGTCACTAGAGAAGAATATTACCGTGAACTTTCAGCTATAGGGGTTAAAACCCGCAGGAGGCGTGAGCTCCGCTCCGAATACTTCAGAACTCTGGCGTACATACGCTGGATGCCTTGGCGGCGTGAAGAACTGCTTGCAAGGGCTAGGGAAATCCGCGAGGCCATAGCCGTTTTAGACGAGGACATAGCTTATGAGCGGGAACGTTTAGCTAGGAAGGTCATCGTTCCAGTCATCCCAGTTGTGGGAGTTTTAGACAGCAAAACAGGCCTAAAAATCCTATTGCTAAGCGATGAATACAGAGGCTCAAGGGTTTGGCTCTACGATGAAGAAAAAAGAGAATACCTGCAACCAGTTGAAACCGTAAGAGTAGAATACACTGCCTCCGTCGAAACGGAAGGTAATGAATCTTTTATAGGCGAGCTGACAGGCTGGACAATAATCGACGGCGTGGAACTTTCAGACATAGAAGACATCGTTGACGAACTTATAGACAAAACCGAAGATTGGTTCTACAGAAAATTTGCACCGCCCCCAGAAGGAGAAGCATGGTTCGGCGGCCCCATCCCAAAAACGGCAATAAAACCAGACTTCACCATTCAAGAACATGAATACGGAGCAAAATATGAAAACGGAATACAAAGGTACGAGATGACCATAACAGGCGAAATCGCCAAAAGAATGATAATGAAAAGGGGAATAGGCTTCTACGCCAACCCAGCCGAAACCAGACCAAAATGGAGAAGAGTAGGCGTCTATGTGGAATACGCTCACGAAGACGAAGTTAAGGGGGTAGACCATCCGCCGATAGAGGAGGAGATAGACCCATGATAGAGTACATCCCAATAGACGTGGACTCATCGCTTCTGCCCCACTGGCAGGAAGACTTCATTAAAACAAGAAAGGCGATAGTTGAAAGCCTAGGCTACAAGTTCATAAGGGCAATAATCAGGCCGTCCGGCAATTCGCTACCGTGGAAAACCCAGCAAACCCAAGAGCAAAAACCGAAACACTACCACGTATGGATATGGATAGAAACGCCCAACCCCCTGCCAGACATGGAGAAGCTCCGCCTACAATTCCTCCTCGGCGATGATTACGGCCGATGCTGGATAAATTATCTCAGATTAACAAGGCGGAAAAACGTCTTATGGAACAAAATCTTCGGCTACATCCTATGGCGTAGACCCCTTGAAGAACCATGCAAAAGCTGTCATCTACGCAAATATTTAGAGGAGTTAGCCGAATGTACCGCACAAGAGTAAGCCTCAAACAGGCAGACGCTGAAACAGTTCGAAAAGCCCTTGAATGGTGCAACTACTGCCAAAGCCGAGACCCAACCTTCAGATACCAACGCAAAGGAAACTTCATTATAATCACAAGCCCGTCCAGAAACACAGCCTACCGCCGTGGCTCAGCCATGTATAAACGCTTTAAAACACCCTACAACGTAGAAAAGCAAAACTAGTACATAGTTATGTGAGGGGATAGGGTTGAAGTTTGTGATTGCGAAAAGAGATTATAGGCAAGAGGGTTTTGCTCTTCAGTTTAAAGTGATTTTCAAGTGTTGCGTATGCGAGAAAGAAGTAGAACCGGATGAGCTTAGGATTGGAAGGGCACATATTTACGCTGTACACTGCGGGCAGGCTCAGGAGGTCGGATGCGTCGCCTAAAGCAAAACCAGTAGGATAGTTATGTGAGGGATTGAAATGAAGGTGGATGTGGTTTTCAGTCTTGACGACTTCATAAAGCTTGGCTTCAGGCGACTCACACCAGACCATGTTCGCATCTGCATAGAGGAGAAGCCCATAGGCGACTATTTGGCAAGATACAAAGTTTGGCTTTCCGTTGACATGCCAGACAAAATCCTAAAATGCATAGTTGCAGAAGCCTACTTCAACCGCCTCTGGCTACAAAGCCCCCACCCAAACGAGGAACAGAAAAAATACAACTTGCAGTCTTCTCGTCTTTTTAAG
>CAZZMT010000034.1:0-6524 GCA_964655395.1 uncultured Candidatus Bathyarchaeia archaeon
ACGACCTAATTGAATTTATAGAACAAGCCGCCGACATGTGCGCCGACACAGCAGACTACATCATAACCCTCTCCAGCAAAGAATAAAAATAACACGAAAATTCCCTTTTAATGCAACAACTTTTCGGTTAGTAATGTCTAAGCGTAGATCAAAAAACGCTTGAGTTTTCACGCAACTGCGTGTGATTTTGCACAACATTCAGCAAAATAACATGCATAAAGTGCAATTGTAAATGAGGCTATCTTTCACTTATCCTTCCTGCAGAGATTTAAGGTAAGATTTTTCTGATAAGAAAGCTATTATTATGTTACGAATTTTTTCTGCATCCTTCGTTCCGAAGCCTTTAAGCTTCTTTATCACCTCGTATTGTTCATCGTCAAGAGTTACCATTATTCTTTTTACCATTTATTGCCTCCATCTAACGTAATAGTTGCTGAAACGCAATATTTAAATATTTCCTAACAGAATATTACTCATGAGTAACATATGAGTAATAAACAAGCAATATGGTGTGATGGGATGCGACGAGATATTGCATGCGGTAAAGCGCGAAATAAAAACTCGAGGGAAAGGTCAACAGTGTCCATTTCAAAGAATGCACTTAAGCTGGCCGCTGCTCTTGAGTTGAGAAGCGAGGGATATTCCAGAATTTCGTTTGATAGGCCTATAGAATCATGCGTAGGAAAAGTGCGCATACATGTGTTGGGGGAGGACGAGCTTGGGCTTCGGATGGCGGTTTACTGCATCAACAGGGAGCATGAGCTTGATCCCAATGAGGTGCTGGATATTGTCACGGCAATCCAGCAGAACATAGGCGACGACGGCGACGTCGCCATAGCAATACCAATAAACCTGCTAGATAAGGCCAGGGAGATCTTCGGGTTTACCCCGAGAGTATTCTTAATAGACTATGAAATGCGGGTTTGGGTCCACTCACATGCTGGCGGAGTAACTCGAATTCTCAAAAAAAGCGGGCTTGGAATCAACATGTCGGAAGGGTTGGATAAAATTGAAGACCAAAAAGAGCGAACGTACGCTGCAGAATCATGCAATGTCGGGTACATAGTGTAGCCTCGTGGTGAGTAAGGACTAGGTGAGGTTACGCAGATGCGTTTCCCAGATTTGGAGGGAGGTCGTGATGGTGGCGCCCGGACAGTATAACGGCGATGAAGAGGTTCTCCAGCTTAGAGATGAATTTCTTGATCTGGCAGCGCATTTAGCCGCCAGATACGGCGTCGATGGAGCTGCTGAAAAGTACGTGGTTAGGCTGTTGATGGATCATGTATGCGAGAAGTGCATACTTGACAAGCTTAGGCAGAACTCATTGGGAAACGGCGAGATTGATAGGGTGTGGCGGAATTTACACGACTATGCTGTGACGCTGCTGATGGAGCGTCTTAAAAACGAACTTGCACATGCGGGAATTCCAATCAGCATCCTCAGCGAGGCTGACAACACAGTTGGCAGATACGATGTGCTACTGGTTGTTAGCAGGGGTAGCATACAAATACTGAACGATGATGGCGCTATATGCGTAGAAGCCAAAACTGGCTTCAACATCTCATTGAGCCAGGCTGAAAAGTACATGTGGAACGGCGTAACCGTCGTTATCGTGAGGTTTGCAACAGGTGACGTAATCCAATTAAAGGCCAGCGACTGGGTCAGCTTGCTGAAATCTGCGCTCAGAGACAGAATAGAGAAGGCCAGACGAATACTTGAAGGCAAGGCCATCCTCGTTCCCGGCCTTGACTGTAAGGATTGCCCGCAGAAAGAATGCCGATTCAATAAGAGCGTTGGCAGCAGAACAATAAGACCTCGAAGTCTCGACGAACTCTTTGAGAACTTTAGGAAGAACGCCTACACCGCGATAGAGGCGGCTATAAAAGCAATTATGGAAGAGCTAAATGGGATATTGCGGAGCCAAACGCCCTATCCTCAGATAATGATTTCTCAGGAGGCGCCCTATAGGGGCTAAGCAACCTGAAGCCGAAGGGGTGTTTCTATGGTCTTAAGCAAACGAGAGCTTAAGGGTTTGCTCCTCGCCATAAACGGGCACGTCTCAAGCGTTGGGGAATCGGCTTTCAGGGTTAAATCTGAGAAGTCGGAAATATTCTATGAGGTTTTATGGAAGGATAAAAAGTGGAGTTGCAGTTGCGAAGATTACGAGAAACGCGGAAGAAAGTGCAAGCACATCTTCGCCGTCATCTACTACCTCATGATCCGCCAAGTAGTTGTGGGAATGAGAGTTGCGGAAGAGAAGGTTGCTTGCCCCCACTGCCAGTCCAGCGACCACGTCATCAAGAGGGGTTACGCCTACGAAAAGACTGGTAGGGTGCAAAGGTACTACTGCAAGAAATGTGGCAGGAGATTCAACTATAGAAGCGGGCTTGAAGGGATGAGGGGAGAGGCCTTAGCTATTGTCTTAGCGTTGGACTTATACTTTAGAGGTTTGAGCCTTAGGCAGATTTCAGAACACTTGAAAAGCGTTTACGGGGTGAAGGTAACGCATACAACCATTCATGGATGGATAAAACGATATGTGGAGCTGATTTCACAGGTTACCAATGGGATAAAAGTTGAGACGGGGTTGCGCTGGCACTGCGATGAGAGTAAGCTTAAAGTGAATGGAAGGCATATAATCCTCTGGGCCGTGCTGGACAGCGAAACAAAAATACTAATCGCCCAGCAAATTACTCTGAAGCGCAACGCTGAAGCGGCGCGCAAAGTCCTCGAGGAAGCTATGAGAAAAGTCCTCACACCGCCTTTGGAAGTTGTCACCGATGGTTTCCATGGATATTCGGAAGCTATCAGAAAGGTCTTTCCGCGCGACGTAATGCACATTCAGGGACCCCTTAACGGACCAATAAATAACAATGAAATTGAGAGGTACTTTAGGACAGTGAAACAAAGATTCAAAAGCATATATAGCTTTGGCAACTTGGAGGGGGCTGAAACGTTCGCAAAAGGCTTCAAAATATTTTACAATATGCTTAAGGAACACAGAGCCCTAGGCGACAAGAGCCCGATGGAAGCAAGCGGATTGGAACCTGCTAAGTGCTGGCAGGATTTGATTAAGAGGACTCGACTACATAAGTCTGTATGTTAGAATCTAGAGGAGTCTTCACGTGGAAAAGCCTTCCCAACAGGCTTTCAAAACTTGGGAGTGAAATGTAAGCCATGTATTCCTCAACTTTCTTAGCGTCCACCCCAAGCTTTTCGACAACAGCACAAAAGTCGCTGAAGCTAACGCCCATTAACTCGCTTAGTACTTTGCAGAGGGATGCAAGCAACAATTCTCTTGCACTTGAGCCTACATCAACAATGCTGAGTGGTCGTTTGAGCCGAATCAAGGTTTCATTAGCAACCCAAACTACAATGCTTAACAGGTGAGACGCGTTAAAGTGGTCGGTCACAGCCTTTAAAAAGTCGATGTGTTTAGATATTCTGCTTAGATGATCCTGTGAAGGTACATCAACTTCCTTTGCACAGCGCACTTCATCGTTGCGGGATTTGCACGCAAACCACACATTTTCCCACAACTTTTGCTTAGGCTTATAGCCAAGTGAGCTTAAATAGTCGCTGGCAAGTTGATACATCGCCCTCAGCTTGATCTGTTTAAGGAAGTCTTCTTTGGTTAAATCGAACACGAAGTGGTTAACTTTTCCAGCGTCAACCCAAACTTTTTCTAACACTAAGGCTCCCCCATCGAGAAGCGGCACCACAATTATGTGGGGCCCAGCTAAAACATCTCCCACGAAGTGTATGCGACTGTCTTCTTCGAACACAACCTTCATGAAGTAGATGTTAAGTTTTGCTTCGACTTCTATGTTTAGAATAATCTCTGAATGCGTGCGCGTACTGAATATTATATCGCCATTCACTAGGCTTTTAACCAGCTTTAATCGCTCGCTGTACGGAATCCAAGAATTTAACCCTATTACAATCCACGAATCCTTGGTGATTTTTGGCTTGATCTGGCGGTAGACGATTGGTGGAGTGTTAATTGTTATTACGCATCTCCCTAAAACTGGGCTGTTAAATATTTTAACTTCGTCGCCAAGCACTGTAGCGGCGTTCTTCTGAACAAACTTTGCGAAAAATAGTAGGTCGGACAGGGTTTCAATGTTTGGCCATGGGATGCCCAGCGTCTCCACAACTTTCTTGCCCAAAGTCTTGTGTTTGCGCAAGTAAATGTTGATTAGTCTCAATAGGTTCGCCTTCAAAAAAGTTACGCCTTTACTCCAGACTTTTCTCCGCTTTGGAAGGGTCTTTCGGTACATACGATTTAGCCTTTCCACATGAGCCGTTTTACCCATTGATATTTTTCCGTGTTTTGTGCGGTTGACTATTTCAAGGTGGCTGTTTTGGAACCTAAGCTTTAATGCATCAATCATCTGCCTAAGTGCGTCGCAGCTGATCGTTTCTGGATCGCCTCGAATGAACTGCCCAACTCTTAGCACGAACGAGGTAAAGGCATTTTTGTTGCGGGCCTCAGCAACCTCTGGCGGGAGTGGATAGCGGTTCGAGACACTCAACCCGCTAATCAAGTACAAGAACTTCGGAGCTTTTACCTCACCTTCTCCCTCAAGGTACTCACGTAGCCTCTTCAGTTGCGTTCTGTTGTGGAACGTTTCGTCGCACTCTAACCTGTCACAATCAACCCCTTCCAATATGCCTACAACGACAAACCTGTCAAGCTCGCTTAGAGGCTCAACAACATTTTCTAGTATGTCGTATATTGTCGTTCGCCCAAAGCTGTATTTGAAACCATAATCCCGCGCCGTTTGCAAAACATGCTCGTGGACGTCTTGAACGTGTAATCCCCGAGCTATCAAGTCTATTATTTCGTTTACAATCCGAGCTGGAGCATCCACATCGATTGGCAATTTTTCTATGTAGTAAACATATCCGCAATCTTTGCACTTTAGTCTTCCAAGCTTCCCAATCTCCGGTTTAGGACGATCCTTTCTAACGACATTAGCACTAAAGCACTTAGGGCACAGCGTAACGCCCCTAAACTTAGCTACTGCAAGCCTTTGATCAAACTCTTTAACAAGTGCTGACCAACGCTCTATCTTTGCCCCAACTCTCTCCACGTCCCCGACAACAAAATTCGCAGTGAAAAATCCAACCGCAAATAAAATGCAAAAGTCCCAAATCCTTACAACATACATAGTACACATAACACATACAAAAATAAACATGAAAGTCCATTTCTCGTTACAACGAAAGTGACTAATGTTAAATACCCCTCTTGTCGACACCAACCTGTAGGCCATTAGTGTCATCGGTAGGGACTTGACAAAATGGAAAGTTTTGGGACTTGTGCAATTTAGGATGCGCGTTGCTTTCTTTTGTAATTTTTTGTGGACTCATTCTAAAGTATTGTTATAAGGTCCTCCTTATAAATGTTCCTTAATTAAATAAAAAAGGAACAAAAATTAATTCAGTCTAATTAAATCGCCATCGCCAGCTATAACATAAAATTGTATCTCGCTGGCAAATTTTCCGTACCTTTTCAGCCATTCCTTTGGGGATGTTGCATCTCCTCCAAAAGCTATAAACTTTATTTTTGCGTCTGTTTTTTCCAGCAGCCAGACCCTTTCCGTGATATAAGACAGTCTTCCCGGCAGAATTTTCGCTTTTTCTTTCGACGCGGCCATAAATATGGCTTCTCCAACGATCGTGTAATCCGGTGACGCCATGTCAAAAAGCTTCGGCCAACTCGGAAGCTTTTTTGGCATTAACTTAACGCCGAAATGTTTTGACATGATCTCTCGGGCGAAATCCTCGAAATTGCGTTTGTGCACATATAATTTAGTTAATTCATGCCTTTCATGAAGCTTAATTTCTGGATTAAATGCGAAGGACACTTTCCCCTCTCTCAAACTAACGCTTTTAGTAGTCCATCCAACACTCATCCAACCATCCATGGCCTGAACGTGGGATTCGTCGTTCGCCCACCAACACCTGTATTTTTTGGCAGAGATTGGAAGTTCGAACCCCAAAATGTTCTCAATTTGTTTAAAAGATAGTAACACTTCCTGCTTATCCTTCTGGCTACGTAGATATTCCGCCAAAGCCGCATATTTCCCCAAGACACCACCATATAACATACAGGTTTCAGCAATTAATAATTGTGCGCTTGGCGTTATTACATAACGAATCTAAATATCATTAACATTAAGGCACTAGGCAGTAAAGGAAAAGTCTTGTAGAACTAAAAATTTTAATGTAACATTTCGCTGATTTTGTGCTTAAACGTTTTCCTTAAACTCGATTTTTAAGTTTTCAGTTTCACCTTTTATGGTGATTGAATGAAGGAAGAGTTTGTGGTTGTCCGAAGAGCTGATTTAGAGGAACTGCTTAGGGAATTGGAGGATTTAAAGAGGCTTTTCAGGGAGAGGAGCTATTTCCGTCCAGCAAAGATCGGACGAGCCGTTCGAGGCGCTCGATCGTAGCCATTAAGGCTTCGTACTTTTTGCGTTTCTCTTGCTCGCTTTTTTTTCCATGTGTCTCGTTGA
>CAZZMT010000035.1:0-11916 GCA_964655395.1 uncultured Candidatus Bathyarchaeia archaeon
TCGAACTTTTAAACGCCATAGGCCCTCCTTACCATTAGTTTTTACAAAGTAGAGAAGCTCGCCCCTCGGCGCCTCAACCAATGAAATGGCCTCGCCCTCCGGGATCCGCCTCATCAGCCTTATGACATTTTCTTCAACACGGATAGGCCCATTCGGCAACACCTCAAGAACCTTCTGGATCAAATTTATTGACTCGAAAAGCTCCAACAACCGAACCTCCGTTCTCGCGTAAACATCACCTTTTTCCCTAACTGCCACTGTAAAGTGGTCTTTCAAATGGGTGTATGCAGCGTAAGGATGATCCTTGCGCACGTCCATGTTAACACCGGAGCCTCTTGCAGTTGGACCTACAACACATAATTTCTGGGCAGTGTCCTTATCTAAAACCCCAACATTGCACAGCCTTTTCTCAACAGTTTTATCTTGGAAAAAATCATGGATGCGACATACGGACCTTTGCAAATTCTTTAGGGTGGCTCTAACGTCATCAATTAAACGTTGATCTAAATCCCAACGCACCCCACCCAGCGTGTTCATTGAATGGTGCACCCGATTACCTGTAATTTTTTCAAACAAGTCAAGAACGCTTTCTCTAACATGCCAAGCAAACATGAACAAAGTGTCAAACCCAACCTCATAAGCCAGAACACCCAGCAAGAATAAGTGACTGTGAATTCGCTCAAGCTCAAAAATTAAAGTTCTAAGGTAAAGAGCTCTCTCAGAAGGCTGTATACCGCCAATTTCTTCTATTGCTTGAACATAACATGTAGTATGGCTGTGGGAGCATATTCCACAAATCCTCTCAACCAAATAAAGCGTCTGAACAAGGTTGCGGTTCTCCGCTAAAGCCTCTATCCCCCTATGAACATGCCCCAAAACAACGTCAACATCAAGAATCTCCTCCTTCCTAACAGTCACTCTTAACGAAACCGGTTCTTTAAGCGCTGGATGCACAGGACCAAAAGGTATGCGTAGACGCGTGTAATTAACCTCTATTTCCTTCGCCTCATCATGCTTATCCACCATATCTTTTCACCCAAACTTCCTTTTCACAGCCGTGACAACACCTTTAATAATCGCTTCAGGTCTAGGCGGACACCCAGCAACATAAACATCTACAGGGACAATCCTATCCACCGGCCCCTCCACCATTGGGCTCCCTAGGAAAGGGGTTCCAGAAGAAGCACACGTGCCCACAGCAACAACTACTTTAGGCTCAGGGACTTGCTCATAAACCCTAATAAAGCGCGGAAGCATTTGCCGCGTCACAGGCCCCGTCACCAGTAGAACATCGGCATGACGTGGGGAACCAACAAGAACGCATCCCAAGCGTTCAGCATCATAGCGAGGAGTCAAAGCCGCCACAATCTCGATATCGCAACCAGCACACGAACCAGTATTCAAATGAAAAAGCCAAGGCGACTTCACACGGCTACTAGCAACAAACCCCATACCCATCTCCATTGACAAACTAAAACACGCTATAAAACACTTATGTTTTTAGTGACAAAACATTGATGCAACACAAAATTGTAAAATATACGTAAAAATTCTTTCTGAACGATCTGGAAGTTCTGTTGGTGTCTCTTAACAGGAGCGCGCTGCTGTATGTCTTTACAAAGTTTTAGAAATTAAAATGGGCACCGTTAATTGAGAGGAACGTGGAAAGGTGAAACAACGCCTAGATACGTAAAATTGATGATTTATTGAGGGCTCTAAATTAAAGTTTTAAAAAGATGAAACGCTTCGCCTTAAATATGTTAGCAGTTTATACAGACAAAGGTTTTTCTTTTGATGGGGTGTTGCATTAAAATTTTATTTTGCCTCCGCATATTTTGCACGTCCCCCTGTAATTGTTGTAGACTTGAAGGAGGGGCTTTAATCGCTTTTTCTCAACTTTTAACTTTAGGAATTGTTGGGTTAAAGTTTCACATTCTTCCATGAGTTTGGCGATTTCCCCTTCTGATAGGCTTTGTACAGTTCTTTCAGGATTGATTTCTGCTCTAAATAAGATTTCGTTTCTCAAAATGTTGCCTAATGCATATTTGACAGTTAAAGTTGCACCTGTTTGTAACTTCTATCTGCAGCGCTTCTGGAAACTCATCACTCATACGAATGCTTTCCTAAGATTTAGCCCCCGGCTAGTGGTGGGAATATGGCTATTACATCGTTGTCTTTTAGAGTTATCTCTCCTTCTAAGTCTTTGATGTTTCTCCCATTCACCATAATAATCATGTCGTCCCTAATTTTTCCTCGCTTTTTGTCGTAAACATCGTCGACAAATTCTGGTCCTAAAATTTTAGACGCGTTCTCAATCATGTTTAGAAGGGTTCCATCACAAGCGACAGTAAGCTCTCTAGTTTTGTATTTGCTGCGCAGGGTTGCGAAAAGCATTATTTTTACTGATACCAAAGTCAAGCGCTTCCAACAAAATGGAGAAAAAGGAGGAATTTTTGCTTTTCTAAAGTTCTATTTCAAGCTCAGCCAGCTTCTCTTTTGTTGGGACGCCGTTAACCCAGCCGCGAAGCTTGTAATACTCTTCCTTCATTTTTTCAAGTTCTGTTACTTGGCCCTTCGCGGGGCCTTCAGGCATGGGCTCTTCCAGTAGGCGTCTTGGCAGCGTATCATCTTTTCCGTCAAATCCATACTTGTTGATTATGACCCTTTCTAGGTTGTAGATGCGTTCTCCAATTTTTAGGATTTCATCCTCCGTTAGGTCCCAACCAGTAACAGCTGACAAAAGCTCTGCATAGTCCTTCGCGCCTAAAGCGAACGTCGTAAACAAGCAGTTTACAGTTGAGTTAACCACGCATGTAAAGTCTTGGAATATTTTGACCCACTTAGCTTTTCCCTCGGCCTTCAACGGGTCGATTTTTTCCGGTATTCCAAGGACTTCTGGTGAGACTGTGTATCCGGTTACGTGGCAGCCTCCTCTGTTGGCGGTTGCATAGTTCAGTCCAATGCCCTTAATGGCTCTTGGGTCGTAGGCTGGCATCTCAAGGCCCTTGACGCTCATGGAAAGTTCTGGATGTCCGTAAATTTCGCAAAGCTTCTTCGATCCTAAAGCCAAATATTTTCCAAATCCAACCCTATAGGCTGTTCGCCAAACAGCCTCCACAAGGGCTGCAGCATTGCCGAATCGCAAGTCTAACCCTTGCAAGTCTTCTTGTGGAATGTATCCCCTTTCGTTGAGTTCCATGGCGGCGGCTATCGTCGAGCCCATGCTTATTGGGTCCAGTCCAAGCTCATCGCAGAAGTGGTTGGCTTTAACAACTGCGTCTAAATCTTTTACGGCTGTGCTGCTTCCCAACGCCCAGATAGACTCGTATTCGGGACCTTCCGAAGCTAAAATCTGGAATGGGCCGGATTTGACGCTTGTTACTCTTCCGCACGCGATTGGGCATCCCCAGCATGCCCTCCGGCTGATCAAGTATGTTTCTGCAAGGGTTTCACCGCTTATTTTCTCTGCGTCTGGATTTACACCAGTCTGCCAGTTCCTGTAGGGAAGCCCGCCGGCTGTGTTAATTATGTTTATGAGTATAGCGGTACCGTATGTTGGTAGTCCAACGCCCGTGACGGGGTTATTTTTCAATGCATCTAGGCATCTTTTTGAAACTTCAGAAAATCTTTGCGGGTTAGCAACTGGAACTTTCTCGCTTCCAGAAACAACGATAGCTTTCAGCTTTTTAGAACCCATAACAGCGCCTAGCCCCGTTCTACCCGCAGCCCTATGCTCATCATTCATTATGCACGCCATGTACGCCATGTTTTCGCCAGCCGGCCCAATACACGCTACACTTGTGTTTTTGCCGCCAACTTTGTCCCTCAAGATTCTGCATGTATCAAACACGTTTTTACCCCATAAATTGCTAGCATCCCTTAATTCGGCCTCCCCGTTCACGACAGCCAAATAGACTGGCGTTTTAGATGCTCCCTCAATCACGATGATGTCAAACCCGGAAAACTTTAGGAAAGGCCCAAATTCCCCTCCAGAATTTGCGCTTCCAATAGAACCTGTTAAAGGCGATTTTAACGCCATCACATGATATCTGCCGTTAGACGGAAAGCCGGGAACTCCTGTTCCAGGGCCTGTTGCAAATATCAAGACGTTTTCCGGGCCTAATGCGTTAATATCCTTTGGTGAAATTCCAGCTTTTTCGTAATCCTTCAAGTGTTTGTATAAAAGGTATACGGCGTAACCTTTGCCGCCAAGGTATTTTCTGGCAACTTCTTCAGATGTTGACTCAACTTTCAAGCTTTTGGCGGTTAAATTGACTCTTAGAATTTTCCCCATATAACCCCTTGGCATGAAAACACCCACTTTAGTTTTTTATGATATAACAGAACATTTAATATTTGCCCTAACTTCAAGCCTCTTACATATAAATGTGCGAACATGGCTTTCCCCCCGCCCCCCGTGTTTTTAGTCTTTGATCATGTCGTTATTTGGCGCTTCAATGTGTTTGTTCACTGAACCTGAAATGTTATTGGGCTTGATTAAAATCACGTTCGAAGCAGTTTCATCTAAAGTGAAACTTGAAGATCCTAGAAGACGCAAAGCTTAATTTATTTTCATGCAATCATTAGCTATGTGTCAACTATGTCTATTGTGTCTCCGTTGGAGGCTGCGGTAACCGCGGTGCTTTTTGTCTGGGTTATTTTTGTTGCTGAAGTTTTGACGCGGAAGCTTTATGTGTGGATAGTTAAACGTGATGTGCAGGGTAACGTTGCAGTCTACTATAATAGGAAGATTATACACATTTTAACGGGCGGTTTGGTTGCTTCTATCGTTCCTTACGTCTTTAAAACACCCATATTTCCTCTTACAATGGCTTGTCTTTTGGCTGTTTTCCTCTACATACCCCACAGAAAAGGCAAGTTGATGCATTGGTTTCAAGTGGAAGAAAACGCGTACGAAGTTTCTTTTTGCATCATGTGGGGCATTATAATAGCACTGGGCTGGCTTATTTCTGGCGGGAACTTTTGGCTTGGAGTGCTGCCGGTGCTTTTCATGTCGGTTGGGGATGCCATAACCGGAATAGTACGCAACATAATCTACAAAAGGAGAACCAAGTCATGGTGGGGAAACCTTGCCATGGCTACCTTCTCCATACCGGTTGGCGGTGCAATTTTCGGCTTAGCGGGAATCGTTGCTGGGGCCACAGCCTCTTTTATGGAGCATTTTGAGTCAAATCCTATAGACGATAATATCACTGTGCCGCTTTCCTCCTTCTTAATACTAGTTTTGGCAAAGATTTTTGCACCTTGGCTTCTATCATTTTAGTGTTTTTACCAAGGGTCTCCGTTCCGATGGTTAATAAGGAAACTGGCCCTCAACCTTGAATGAATTACAAGTTTATATCATATTTTCTTCTTACATAGTCCTTCAATAATTGTGGATAGTCACCATAAACATCTTTTTTGTATTCGGTAAGATTTGTAAGATATTTTTGGAGGTATAGTTTCGCTGCTTGATCTATATCAGTTGTTCCAAAATCTTCGCCTAATCTCTCCTTCACATAATCATCTATGTTTATCCTTCCCTCAAGTTTTTCTCTGCGCATAAGCCACCTATAATGCCTATAAAGCAGTCTAACAGGGCTTCTCACAGTTCTCAAGTGAAAACTTAACGGTTCCTCAATATACACAACGCAATAATAAGCTAGGGGCGATGAGACTATCAGAATAACCTACTTTCGCGTAATGCAGTTTAGGGCTCCAAGTGAAAAGCCAATGCTCGACGTGAAGAGGGTTTACGGGATCTTGATGAATCAGATCTCCATCAAGACATATATGCGGCCAATACACGAGGTAATATCTTCTTTCGTCCATGTTTTTCAAAAGCTTCTTCAGAAACTTTGTAGCTTCTTCCTTCAATATGAAGTCGGCGTCCCATATTAAGATCCATTTATGTTTAGTCATTGAAAGTCCTAGATTTCTCGTATATGCCATATCGCCTAATCGCATCCTATGCAACTTAACTGGGAGTCCTTGATTTTCGCGAAGGTCCTCTACGATTTCTGGTGTCTTGTCCGTTGAAGCATCTAATACCAAAATTTCGTCAACGAGATCTTTTATTGACATGAGAGAAACCTCTATCCAGTCCTCCTCATTATACGTACATGTGATTGCGGATACGCCGTTCTCTCGCTTTATACTAGTTGCTAGGGGGATCAGTCTTAACGAAAAAGAAAGAGATGATACAACATTTCGGAGGGTGAACGTGCCTTTACGGCCAAGCACTTTCCTAGCTATTACCCTCCAATGCATAACAATCCCTCTTTTTGTCATTATCCGTACTTTTTCACGCGGTTAAAACATAAAATCATCAAACTATTTAAGTTTCATAAATCAATACAGCAAAAGGAGAAATGTCTGAACTATCCTTCGGTTTTGGGCGTTGTTGCTTGGATGTCATTTATTGTTGTTTTCACAAAAATCTTCTTGATCACAAGATAGATTATTAGGCAACCGAACACTATGATGCCTGACAAGAGGGAGTAGACGGATAAAATGACTAGCTGTTTCTTTAACGAGTCTTCGGTTGCCGTGAAGGATAAGAATGAGAAGTAGAAGGCTAGGAAGATGCATATGGCAACTGCGATTATTATGGCTGATTCGGTTTTCAATCAAGGTGCCCCTTTTTTGGCTTTGAATAGGCCTATTGCGTGTTTGCCGAAAGGTTTTGTGGATTTTTAATAAGGATTGGTGTTATAGCTTAAGGGTTCTGGCTGTTTCTCCAGAAAAGGTAGACTTTTTTTTGGGTTAGGAAGCTTAACCTTTTTAGCACTTTTGCCAGCTCTTCGGCGCTGATGTTTGCAAGTTTTTCTGTGAATTCCTTGTGGCTTGGGTAGGCTTTGTTTGTAGCTATTATCCTCTTTCTTGGAATGCTGCCTTTTTCTGAAAGTTCTGTGAGGATTTGGATGACTTTTTCCTTTCCAACTTTCATGATTTTTCCAAGGTTGTGTTTTTGGCTTTGAAGCACGGTGGGGTTGAAGCCTAGCGCTTTTAGCTTTTCCATGGCTTCTAGCAAGTGCTTGTTTGGTTTTGTTTCGGCTATTTTCCGCATTCCAGCTTTTTCAAAGAATGGGTTGTATTTTGCCATGACGGCTAATGTTTCCACGCATGGGGTTCCGGCCAGCGGCAGTGTTTCCTTGACTATTTTTGTGCCTAGGCCTATGGTTCGGTATTTTGGGTGGATTATTACGCGGGTTATGGTGCTTACTTCTTTTTGGAGCTGTTGGAGGGTGCCTTTCCAGACGAGGCTTCTTCCAAACATGGTTGGCGGCGGGTGGCTGTAGACGATTACTCCGCATGTTTCTTGTCCGCGTTTTAGGGTGAATATTTTTCTTGGTGGTGGTAGGCTGGCGGAGCGGTAGTGGAAGATGCTTAACGCCTTGTAGTCGGCGGTTGTGCCCTCTTCTATGTGTATTTCGCGGGTTAGGCTGCATTGGGGGGCTGGCGTGTTTGGGTAATAGTTGACTGTTATTTCTTTTCCGTATCGTTTGTGGATGTGCACTGATGGGTTTAAATCTTCGAGTAGGTCTGTGTGGGTTGTGGCGGCTAGGACTGTTTTGCCGTTTTTTCGGGCTAGTTTTTGGAGGTTGTAGGCGACTATTTTGGCTGTGTCTCGGTCTAGGGTTGATGCGAACTCGTCTAGTATCCAGACTTGGGCTTGGCTTTCTATGAGTTTGGCGATTTTGTAGCGGTATTTTTGGCCGTCGCTTAGTTGGTTGTATGGGCGTAGAAATAGGAAGGCGTCGTTTAGGCCTACGTGGCTTAGGAGGTTTAGGGCTTCTTCTAGGTTTTTGCCAACCGTCTCTATTATGGGTTTGTTTGGTGGTGGCGGCTTTATGGTGTTTATGTTTATGCATTTTTGGCGGGTGTGTTGGTGTATGTCTTTTTCCAGCGCTTTTAGAAGGGTGCTTTTTCCGCTTCCGCTTTCGCCTGTTATGTAGACTATGTCGCCTTTCTCGATTTTTATTTCGGCGTTGTCATATATTGTGAATTTTTGGTTTTGGTCTATGCCTAGTCCGAAGGCTTCTGCCACTGCTTGGACGCGTTTTGTTAGTTTCGGCGAGGCTGTTGTGTAGGCTATGTTTACTATGTATTTGCCTGTTTTTTGGTCGTATCGGCGTTTTATGGCTTTGATTTGGAAATGTTCTGGTTGGTGTTTCATTTTGGCACTATCCAGAGGCTTGGCGGTTGGGGCGTGGTTTTTGCGGCGTAGGCGGCTAGGGCGAGGCTCCAGAAGCGGTCGTCGTGAGTTCCTTCTGGGTGGGTTAGGCGTATGTGGCCGTCTTTTGTTAGTTGGTAGCGTTCTGTGTTTAGTTCGGCGATAAGTTCTGGGTCGTAGGGGATTTTGAGGCGTTTTTCGGTCATGAGCTGTTTTAGGTTGTTGGCCAGCTGCTCTTTGGTTTCTTGGGTGAATTTTACGCCTTCGGCGGCGTTTATGCCTGTGTTTTGCATGTCTTCTAGGATGTATTCTCCTACGCCTGTCATGTCTACGAGGATTTTGTGGATGGTTTGCCATCTTCCGCAAAGTTTTTTGACGTAGCCTATTATGGTGGTGTAGGGTGTTTTTAGTGGAAACCGGTGCATGTGGACGAGTTTTAGGGTGTTTTCTTCTTGTTTTAGGACTGCCAAAACTGTGGGGTCTTGGTGTTTGCCTAGGTCTAGGCCTGCGTAGAGTTCGCCTTGTAGGGTTGTGTCTGGGCTTGTGCATTCTAGGTTTGGGTCTATGCAGCTTACGATTAGCGCCTGGGTTAGCCATGTGTTTTGGTCTTCTGCCCATTCGGCTTGCATTTCTCTTTGCCATCGCCACTGGTCGTTTTCTAGTTGCCGCCGGATTTTTTGGAGGATTTCGTTTTTTAGGGGGCCGTTTGGTTCTGTGGCTTGTTGCCATGTTATGTGGCTTTTTGCATAGTCGTTGTAGGCTGGGTCGTGCCAGATTCGCCAGAAAATGCTGTCCGTATGCCATGGCGTTGATGTGCAGATGAATTTTCCGTTAGTGGCGCTTAGCGTGAATAGTATGGCGTCGTAGAGGTCTTTGTCGTTTGGTATAAAATTGAATTCGTCTGCGTAAACCACGTGGAGGGTTGGTCCGCGTATTGTTTCGGGGTTGTTTGGGTAAGCCTCAATAATGCTTCCGTTTTTTAGGCGCACCGCCGTCTGCTGGGGTTTTTCGTATAGGGTTTTTGGCAGTTTTTTTAGGAGGGTGTTTATTCGCCTAATCACGTGTTTTGTTTGGCGCCAGCTGGGGCCGATTATGCCTATGCACGTGTTTGGGTTTGTTAATGCGTAATGCAGTAGCAGTGCGGATACGGTTTGGGTTTTTCCGCTTTGGCGGCACCATCTTGCGGCTGTGAATTGGCTGGTTTGGAATTTTTGGATTAGGTCTTTCTGGTATTCTGTTGGCTGGAAGCCCAATATTTTTGTGCAGAATTCTATGGGGTCGGCTGGTATGGGAGGCGTTAAGGCTTCAGCCAGCGCCTGTTCCAGCCGTTTAAGTTTTTGTTTTTGCCGCTGCTTCATTTATCAAAGCCTCCAGCTTTGCCAAGTCTTCATCTATTTGGTGTTCGTCGAAGCCTTTTGCTATGCCTTGGATTACTTGGGCTGTGTAGGCGGCGACGCGTGCCCATGCTTGGCGTTGTTTTATTGTTAAGGGTTCCTTGTTTACTGTGGTTTCGCCTTTTGCTAGGCTGACGGCGTTTTGGAATATGGCTTGCAGTTCTTCGAGGATTTTCTCTCTGATTTTTTGGGTGTCGATTTTGACGGTTTCTTTTAGTTGGGCGACTTTGCGGGTTATGGAAAATGGACGGGAAAACTTTGGCATTTTCCCTACCCCTCCCCTCTCTAGGTTTTCTGGGCGATTAGTATGCCACTTATTGTGCCCGTCAAGCCCGTTATGGCGGCGAAGATTTCGCTGTTCCAACTGCCCAGAAAAGCCATGTGGGCGATTTCTAGGGCGGATAGGCACAATGTCATGGCTATGGCGAATTTTACGCCAATAACAAGCCTTGGATCTGGCGGGATTTCACGGTTTCGAACACGCCTAGTCAAAGCCTTCTTAATCCAGTCAGCCATGGTTAACAGCCTTCTCCTGCTTTTTACCCCTTATCGAGGCGCGTTTGCCGCCCACCAAAAAGCTGTTCAACAACTGTTTAGCCTCCTCAACTGGCACATGAGCCTTAGCGATTACAGTGGTGTTGGCTGTCCAAGCCAATGGAACGGCTGTATAATCAATGTCGTAGAAGCCATCCGCATAACGAAAACTGTTTTGGGCGAGGATAATGTGCCTATTCTTGGAGCCTAAAACGCCTAGGAAAACGCCCCAGCTGACAACGGGCACGTCTATGCCGTTCAAGCCGCCGCTGAGGCTCTTGCCAATACTAGCGTCAAACCACTCAACACGAACCAAATCACCAAGACTTAAACCCTTAACCTGCTTCTTGACGCCCTCCTTCATACACCATCATCAAACAAAACACGGCGAAAACCAAATATAAAGGAAGGCGAAATTCAGAAATTTGCAAATTTACATAGAAGTTGAACTTTAAACAATATTTGAGTTTTAAAACGTCATTCCATTCCTTTTTTTAATCGCAAGTTATAAAAATTCGGTGCACCGAAATGAGGTATTTGCCTTAAAAACGTAGGGGAGTGTAAATGGCGGAAAGCACTATTCCATTTAAAAAGGTTGTTCCAATAATCGCTATAACTTGGATTTTGTCGTTGGTCACTACTTTGGCAATCGTGTATGTATCACCGAGCATTTTTCCACCAATTCAATCGGAAAAAATAGCGGACAATGCAATAATTACTGTGAAATTGGCTGATGGTTCAGTTACATCGGCGAAAATATTGGATGGTACGATAAACGCTGTAGATATTGGCGATGGTGCAATTATAACGATGAAAGTGGCTAACGGTTCAATTACAACTGAAAAAATCGCTGAGGGTGCTATTACAACAATAAAACTTGCCGATGGTTCAGTAACCTCAGCAAAAATTCTTGATGGAACTATCACAGCGGAAGATTTGGCTACGGGTTGTGTCACCACAATGAAACTGGCGGATGGTTCTGTAACAAGCATAAAAATAGCTGATGAGGCCATCATTACATCTAAACTGGCGGATGGCTCAGTCACATCGGCAAAAATATTAGACGGAAATATAACTGCCGTGGACTTGGCAGACTATAGTATAATAACGGCTAAAATTGCTGATGGAGCAGTAACAACAGAAAAGATTGCCGATGGAGCCATTGTTAGCGCTAAATTAGCTGATGGCTCTGTCACATCAGCAAAAATTTTAGATGGAACAATAACTGCTGCAGACTTGGCTACTGGCGCAGTTACTACAATCAAGATTGCTGATGGTGCCGTTACAACAGTTAAAATAGCCGACTATGCAGTAACAAACCTCAAACTCGCATCGTATGCAATTCCATTCGCGTCAACCTATAGCATTACATCAACTTCAACAACTGAGACAGTAAACTGGGTTGACATGGCTGGCATGTCTCTAACCCTAACGCTTGATAGGACAAGCCACGTAATTATATTATTCAGCACCGAAGCCTACAACTCTGACCCGGCATATCGAATATTGGTGCGTGCTCAAATAGGCGCGACCACCGCATATCCCAGCGAGATAATGTTAACTCCGACTGTAAGTGAAGAACTAGGATGGCCTTCTACTCATAGGCATACTATATACTATATGGCGTATTCATTTCATTTCTATCGACCATCAGTAACTGCAGGGACATACACGATCAAAATACAATGGAGAGTTACTGGAGGAACTGGTTACGCGGGAAGTCGAACCTTAACTGTCATAGCATTACCAGCATAATCGCCAAATGTCTGCAAAGCCAAAATCCCTCAGCTCTTTATATCCGATTATAGTTCA
>CAZZMT010000036.1:0-16555 GCA_964655395.1 uncultured Candidatus Bathyarchaeia archaeon
AATTCAGCCTAAACCTGGAAGCTGCTACGTTTTTTCTTCATCGGAGCCTTTCAACGAGGAGATGGAGATAGACTTTGAAAGGCTTGTTAACTGGCTTAAGCATTATGGCTTGCCCCAGTACCACGTGCATGTTTCTGGGCATATAACCCCCTTAAGGCTGAGAGCTTGCCTTAAAGAGATAGGCGCCAAAAAGATTTTTCCAGTGCACACGGAAAACGCTGAACTCTTCGCCAAGTTTATGCGGGACCTTAAAAGCCAAGTGGAGATAACGGAGAAGGGCAGAGAATATAGCCTCTAAATTTTCTAAACATTTATTGGCTGGTTTTCAAGCCAATATGGGCTAGCCTCTCTATGGTTTTGATGGATTTCTGGTTTTGAGTTTTGGTTTTGAGGATTAATCATAAGGCTTCGTCGTGGTTTTGGATTCGCAACCTATAAGTTGAAGCATCAAATCTTAATACACGCGATAAAAATGAAGACAGCAACCGACAAAACAAGCCGCCGCCTACAAATCCTCATCCACACCCTAGGCTTAAGCTGCCTAGGAGGCGCCATATTCCTCCAAATCCTAGTTTTCACAGACATACTCCAACACGGCTACTTCATGGCGGTGGAAAACAACCCCGCGGTTCTAGGGCTTCGAAATAGCACTAACCCTCTTCGCCCCTATCTACTTCATATACATGTATCTAAAATTCATCCGCTCAATAAAATAGCCGAAAATAAACATAATTCTTAAAAAGAAACAAGCCAAAAACAGCAAATAACAAAAGAAGAATAAAAAATTGTTAAATAAGCTCTGGTCAAACCTCGTTAAGTTTGTGGTGATGACTATGAGAAGACTGCATAAAGCATGCACAATAATCATGCCTTTAATTCTAACACTAGCCCTTTTTAACCCCACCAGTGCTCAAATTCAACAAAAAGAAAACATCAAAACATTTTTGACTCCTCAGTTCCAGGAATAAAAATACAGGTAAACGCAACGGCGGAAACAAAACCCACCCAAAACATTACATTTTCATTGAAGTTGACGAAGATGAAGGACGTTAATGTCTCTATAAGTTACTTCAACTTCAGCGTATACGGTTTCCTACGTGGTCAAGATAAAGTTCTTCTAAACAGCACCTCAGACAATAATTTCGAGCTTAATATCGAGCAATATCAGGCAATCTATCAAGCAACCTTTAGAGTGCCAGAAAATGTCTGGGGTATAGCCTATGGAGAAATAACTTTGAAATATACCGTTAAATATCCCGTGGCAGGAGATGGAACGTTAAATATGGATTACGATTTGACCGTTGGATTCTCCATGACCGAAATTGAAAACGTTTACCTTAAATCGCTTGAGGAGCAGCTCAACGAATTGAATCAAACTTTCACACAATGTTTTGGAAAGAAACTCTCCCGAGACGAGTTATTGGCTCTCAACGAGACCCTTTGGCTACTCGAGCAAAAATATGAGTTGCTTAATGCCTTGAATCAGACTTTCATGGAATGTTTTGGAAAAAACCTCACCAAAGACGAGTTGCTAAGCCTAAAGCAAGAATATGAGTCTCTTAAGGGTGTTAAAAGTGAGTTGGATAATACGAGGACCGCCATGATTTTCCTAGTGGTTGTTGCAGTCTTCTTTGTTGCTACAACGGCTTATCTTGTGCTTCGAAAGCCTAAAGGCTACATTTAGCTCCCTCTCTATTCTTTTTACGGATGTTTTGGGCGGTGCCAAATGGGGTTACTTGCTCTTTTGAAAAGGGCTTAAATTGTTTAACGTTTATGTTATTCCACGAGGATGAAAAATTCAAGCCTAAGGGAATTGTCTAGCGCCTTAAAATGGGGAATACTCTTGCAGAGCCAGAAAGTGGTGGAGGGTGAATACGTCCTATTATACTTAGATCAGCGTAGAACATACCTTGTTAAAGTTGAGGCTGGGAAAACGTTCCATACACATAAAGGCTTCATAAAACTTGACGATTTAATTGGCAGAGAATATGGCTCCGCGGTGGCTAGCAGCCTCGGCGTCCAATTCACAGTTCTTAAGCCGTTGCTCCGCGACTACATAATGAAAAGTGTGAGACGAACCCAGATAATGTACCCGAAAGACATAGCCCTCATCATAGTCTGTAGCGGAATAGGCCCCGGCAGCCACGTTGTGGAAGCTGGCACAGGTACAGGCGCGTTAACCACAGCCCTAGCCCACTTTGTTAAGCCAAACGGCCGAGTCTACAGCTACGAGGTCAGAGGCGAATTTCTTGAAACTGCCGAGAAAAACATTAGACGGGCCGGCTTAGCAGAGTTTGTTACGCTTAAAAACAAGGATATTACGGTGGGTATAGACGAAACAAACGTGGACGCTGTTGTTCTAGACATGGCGACACCTTGGCTTGTGGTTCCCCATGCTTACAAGGCGTTAAAACCATGCGGAACCATAGTCTCCTTTAGCCCAACCATAGATCAAACAGTTAAAACGGTGGAAGCCCTACGGGAAAACAGCTTCATAGACATAGAAACCGTCGAATGCCTAGTGCGGGGAATGCAAACAGAAAGAGGCAAAACGAGGCCTCAAACGCTTATGACGGCGCACACAGGCTACATAACCTTTGCAAGAAAAGCCCTAAAGCCTAGCCTTAAAAATGAAGTACACAGCCATAGCAACTGTAAAACCAACCAAAAACGTCAATAACCCAAGTCCATAAAGCTCTTCAAGGCTTTTAATCCTCTCCGGAACGGCCATTGGCACAAACCTTGCTTCAAAACCCGTGCCTAAGGCTGGTGCAAGAAATAGCGGAACTACAACGGCTAGTAATCCGAGAACCACTGCAACCAAGCTGTAAACCAAACTTTTCCTCAGAGAGCCTCGCCTCCACGGCTTTTAGAGGCTTTCAGCTTTTTAAAGCTAGACTTCAGAACAGTTTCGGCACTCTTTTTCAAAACGGTTTAGCCCTCCAAACCCGGATTGTTTCAATCCAAAAGGCTAGAGCGGCGAATAAACCAAACATGACAGCGTAAAAGTTCAGCCAAACCAAGCCTAAAAGGCATAACGCAATATAGGCGGCCAGTGTGGTTGTGAAGAAAACCGAATAGAACAAGTAGCGGGGAACCATAAAGCATCCCATGCGGGTGAAAAACTGTAAAACTCCAATTTTAACTTCTTCCTCCAACACGTATTCGCCCGTCAGCTTCCTCCTAACAAGGCCAAGCTCCTCCAACTTTTCAAGATGGTGAACAGCTATACTTGGACTGGAAAACTTTAAGGCTCTTTGAACCTCACGGACGCCAACAGCGCGGCTTGGCTGCTGGAGCATGTACCAGTAAACAGTCAAAGTCTTCCCCTTTAAAGTGGACTCCAAAAGTTTTTGGTCAAACTTCTTCGACGTTTTGAAACTTTCCTTCAAACCTAACCGCCAAACATTATTTTACGGCTGCGTGCTTTAAAAACCTGACCAAAAATGGAGAGCATTTAACCATCAGCAATAGACGCCGTCCGAGTAACTCTGAGATTTCATCCTTCTTGTCAACCTAATGCCTTCTCATCATCCGGCAATAACATAAGGGAAAATTGAAAAATAAAAAGCTTACATGTTCCATGCCGCTAACCTGGATGAGGCTGGAGGAAAGATAAGCTAAATTTTTTAATATAGGATCTAAATTACTATTCTGAGTCTTACAGAGGCGGAAGGGAATTTATTGAGCTTGCTTGAAGGTTACGGTATCGTCAAACGTTTCGGGGGGCTCGTAGCTTTAAACGGCGTTGATTTCCACATAGACGAGGGCGAAATTGTCGGTTTAATCGGCCCAAACGGAGCTGGAAAAACCACCCTTTTCAACGTGGTGGCCGGCACCTTCCCGCCGACAAAAGGAACGATAAAGTTTGATGGGAAGGAAATAACTGGATTAAAACCTTACAAAATCTGCAGGTTGGGAATAGCGAGAACCTTTCAAATACCGAAACCTTTCCCCAACATGACTGTATACGAGAATCTTTTGGCGGCAGCCACTTTTGGATGCACAAAAGAAAAAGGGTCTTCAAACGTCAAGGAAGAAATCAATCGGATTTTGGAAAGGTTCGGGTTGGCTAAAAAAAGCATGATGCCAGCGGCAAGCCTAACGATTTATGAGCAGAGGATGCTTGAACTTGCGAGAGCCCTTGCCACAAAGCCTAAGCTTTTGATGCTTGACGAAGTTATGGCGGGTTTAAATCCAACCGAAACCGCGCAAGTCCTCAATATCATCAGAGAGCTACGCAAGGAGGGTATAACCATATTCATGATTGAACATAACATGCGAGCTGTAATGGGGATAGCCGAACGCATAATAGTGCTTCATCAAGGAACAAAAATAGCGGAAGGAAAACCCGAGGAAGTAGGCTCAGATCCTAAAGTTATTGAAGCATACTTAGGTGAGGCTTATGTTAAAGGTTAACAACCTAAACGTACTACGGGGAAACATGCAAATCCTATGGGATGTTTCAATCAACGTCGAAAAGGGGGAAGTAGTATCCCTAATAGGTGCAAACGGAGCTGGCAAAACCACTCTTCTAAGCACCATCGTCGGGCTCCTCAAGCCTGCATCTGGCACGATAGAATTCAACGGTCAAAGAATTGACGGCTTACCACCCCATCGGATTGTGAATCTGGGGATAGCCCTTGTTCCTGAAGATAGAAAACTCTTTCCATACATGACGGTGCGTGAAAACCTTCTCCTAGGAGCTTATGGCTCGAGAAACAAAAGTTCAAAAATGGAAACTTTGAACATGGTGTATCAACTTTTTCCAGTTTTAAGGGAAAGGGAGAAACAATTAGCTGTAACACTCAGCGGTGGAGAACAGAGAATGCTTGCCATAGGACGAGGTTTGATGTCTAACCCGGAACTACTCATATTGGATGAACCTTCGCAGGGTCTTTCGCCAAAGCTTACCATTGAAATATTTAAAGCCGTGGAAGAATTGAAGAAACGGGGGATCAGCATATTAGTAGCTGAGCAGAACGTTTACTATGCCTTAAAAGCTGCCAACAGGGCTTATGTCATGGAGACAGGCAAAGTAACCCTACATGGAGAGGGAAAAGAACTCTTAAAAAACAAGTATGTTAAGGAGGCATTTTTGGGAATTTAGCCCTCAAAACTTTCTGACGTTAACCCGGCAAGCTTAAAAATTTGGAGTAAAAGATATGACTGAACCGGAAAAATGTGAACATGGCGAAGTAGAACTCTTGGGAGAGCAGAAAGGAGAAAAGGGAGTTAACCGCTACTATAGATGCTTAAAATGCGGATGTGTTTTTGTACTGTCGGAAGATGGAGTTTTATACAAAGTGGAAAAAGAAAAGCGGTAATGGCGTTTCACCGCCTTATAAGCTCATTTTAATTTATTTCTTTCCACTATCTGCTTGAAAACTTCGTCTGGAACTGGAGATTTTCTTTTGATTGACTCCGCTTTTACTTCTTCTAACACCTTGTCCACATTTATTGTTGTTGGGTCAATTCCCATTTTTTCAAGCTTGTATATGATTGAATCTCTTCCGCTTTTCTTGCCCAGCAGTATTTCCACACCTTTTTGGCCCACCATACTCCAGTGGTATGGGAACATTATTAATGGTTTATTTTGTTTTTCAAGGTTTCTCCACCAACCCACTATTATGCCTGACTCAACTTTGAAGGCTCCGTCTCCGACGACGGGCTTGTGCGACGGCATCTTGATTCCTGAAAATTTTTCAACTAGCTTTGATAGCTCGTACAGTTTGCCGTAGTCTAGGTTTAACTTTACGCCGTACAATGCTTCTAGGGCTAGCACTGTTTCAGCTAGGTCGGCGTTTCCCATTCTTTCGCCTATGCCGTTTACTGTTGTGTGGATTATCTCAGCGCCCTCTGAAACGGCTGCAAGGGTGTTGGCAACCGCCAGCCCAAAATCGTTGTGGAGGTGAACTTCAATGGGAGTGTTGAATTGTTGCCGCACTTTTCTTGTCAGGTATCGTATGGCTTCAGGGTTGCAAACGCCGAAAGTGTCAACCAAGACGAGGGAGTCCATGTGGCCCTCATTTGCAACCTTACTCACTATTTTGAACCACCAGTTCAAGTCTGCCCTCGTACCATCAATCGTGAAGAAAGCAACATGCAGTCCATGTTTAGCAGCGTAGCTTGTAGCCTCCACAGATAGATCTATGGCTTTTTCAGGGGGCCAATCATACGCGTATTTTATTAAGTGTTCGCTGGAGGGAATTTCCATTTCAATTCCGTCTACATCGCATTCCAACGCCAAATCCACGTCGCGTTTCATACACCTTGCAAAACAGAACACTTTGGCGTTTAAACCCATACGAGCTATGGCTTTTATTGCTTCCCTATCCTCGTTTGAAACAGCAGGCATGCCAGCTTCAATCCTATGAACCCCAACCTCATCAAGCATCTTTGCAATTTCAATTTTCTCTTCTTTTTTGAAAGTTAGTCCAGCTTGCTGCTCTCCATCCCTTAAAGTAATGTCGTGGATGGAAACTTTTTGGGGAAGTTTCAGTTGGGAGCGAACCTCGTCGACAAAGTTGAGTGGGCTAACCCACCATTTATCAGACAGCCAAGGTTTATCCATTTAGTCCACCCACCTTCGTCTCCTCACCCACATATTTTATTGTATCTTGGTTGATCCGGGGATTTTCTTCGGCCACCACACGTAGCTTCTTAACAGGTCTATTTTTTCTTCCGCGTAGATAGTGTTCACGTTTTTATCAACTTTTTCAAGCACTAATTGTTCCAGCGTGTTTCCATGGGAATCTATCCCCACCACTAATGGACCAAGCTTATTCACCCTTAACACCCACGTGGCCTCCGGCATGCCCAGATCCAGCCAAAAGACATTTTCCACCTTTACAACCTGTTTTGCATAGAGGGCGGCGCAGCCTCCCGTTGCAACTAGATAAACGCCTCCGGCTTCCCTTAATGCGTCAACCATGCTTTTGCCCATTGTTCCCTTTCCTATCGTAAGCCTCACATGTTGTTTTCTCACAAGCTCGGCGCCAAGCTCTGTGAACCTCGAACTTGATGTTGGGCCAGCGGCCACAACCTCCCATGTGTCATTGACTTTTCTGGCGATGGGCCCACAATGCCATATTGCACCATCCTTCAAATTGAACGGCAACTTTTCTCCTCGATTAATCATTTCGACGGCTCGACGATGTCCCATGTCGCGCATTGTGTGAACTATGCCGCTGACATATACTATGTCTGTGACTTTAAGTTTCCGTACCTCTTCTTCGGACACTGGTAGATGGATTTCTTTCTCCAAACCATCATCCTCCTTTTGAGCTTACTCCGGATGCGTTATGTATACTACTTTGCCGTCTGGATAGATTCGAGCGGTGGAGTATCTTGCAACCCAACATTGGTAGGTTATTCCAAGCGGAACAACGGCCGTGTGGGTGCCGCATATTTCGGCGTGGACCGCAAGGCATGTGGTGTCGCCGCCCATAGCCATAGGACCCAAACCCGTAGCATTCAAAGCCTTAAATATTTTTTGTTCAAGTTCAGCCACCACCGGATCCGGATGCGGTGAACCAAGCGGGGTTCTGAATATCGCTCTTTTAGCCAAGTGCAGTGCGATGTCTCCGGTTCCCCCAATTCCCAAGCCCACAATGGTTGGGGGGCAGGGTTCTCCCATGGCTGCCAGTGTATTGTCAACAACACATCTCATGATGGCTTCAGGCATGGACTCGCTTGTCACTATCCAAACAAGGCTTGATTTAGCTTCAGAACCGAAGCCTTTTGGAACAGCCGTTATTTCGATATAATCGGTTTCGGGGTCTAAATCGTAGTAGATGTAGGGCATTCCCCATCCAACGTTTGTGCCAGGGTTCTCCTTTGTTATCGGATGTATAACGTTCTGTCTCAAGGGCACATCGAGGGTGGCCTTCCTCGTCGCCTCCATTACTGGTTTTCTGATGTCGAGGGTTAAGCCGGATTTCAGTCCCCATTTCACAAAGAATAGGGGTATTCCCGTGTCTTGGCATATACACATATCGTACTTTTCAGCCATTTCAATGTTGTTCAACATTGCCTTCAACTGGGCCTTCCCTGTTGGAGAACGCTCACTCTCGTAGGCTTTTTGCAAAGCCCGTTTGATTTCTGGAGGCAGCTTTGTTGCCGCCCTCTTTAAAAGTTGGTAGGCGGTTTTTGAAATTATTTCGCTTAAATCAGCCATGACAACCACTGTTTTACTGGCGCATTTTTATTTTCCTTTCTTTTTCGGCAATGGCCTCAGCCAGCTTCAGCAAATCCTCTGCTTGCCTGTAAACGGCTATGTCTATCATCCTGCCTTCAAGGGAGGCTGCTCCCAAACCCTTCGCTTCAGCCTCTTTAAAGGCTTGCACAACTTTTTTGGCGTATTCTATTTCCTTTTCCGAAGGCGAGAAGATGCGGTTTACGGGCTCTATCTGGCTTGGGTGGATTAGAAACTTGCCTTTGAATCCAAGCTGCTTTGCAAGCATCGAATCCTTGACTAGGCCTTCTTTATCCGCTAGGTCTATGAAAACCGTGTCGATGGCTTGGGTTCCAGCCGCCCTAGCAGCAAGCGCCACATAGGATCGGGCGAAGAAAAGCTCTGTTCCCTCTTTAGAAAGGGAAACACCCATGTCGCGGGTGAAGTCCACGGCTCCGAAGCCTATGGCTACAACCCTTTTGCTGGAGGAGGCTATCTCGTAAGCGTTAACAACTCCTTTAGCCGTTTCAATTGTTGGAATAAGAGTAATAGAGCCTGGTTCAAGTCCCCTTTTCCTTTCAAGCTCCCCAATTATTTTTTCAGCCTCTAATACCTCATTTTGCGACTCCACCTTTGGAAGCATTATGCCAGAAATCCCCTTTTGCACCACAAATTCGCAGTCTTCAGCGGTGAGACCAGTCATCAACCCGTTCACTCTGACGTAGACGTCGGCTGTTCCGGAGCATACAACATCCAGCGAATCTCTTATGAAAATTCTCGCCGTGTCCTTTTCAGCCATGGGAACGGAGTCTTCTAGGTCAAGTATGACCGCGTCAGCTGTGAGGGTGGGTATCTTGTGTATCATTCTCATGTTGTTGCCGGGCGTGAAAAGGGCGGACCGCAACAACCTCATAATGTTCACCTCTTCAAAATTTTCTTTAAAGTGATGGGTATCTGCTCAGGTCTATCTACGACGATTACGCCTGCCTCTTTTAGGGCTTGTATCTTGCTTTGGGCTGATCCTCTTCCACGTTCTATAATGGCGCTGGCATGTGAAAATCTAACTCCCGGCTGGGCTGTTGTTCCAGCAATATAAGCCACAACGGGCTTTGTGAATTCGCCTCTTTTAATGACCTCTGCTGCCTCTTCTTCTGCAACGGTTCCAATTTCGCCGAAGAATGCAATTGCCTCTGTTTGTTCATCCTTCTCGAAGAGTGGGAGAACCTCAGCTGGAGACATGCCGACAATAGGTTCAGAGCCCACATGCACCGCCGTGCTCTCGCCTAAGCCTGCCTTCGTTATGGCCCAGCAAATCGTTGTAGTTTGACCTCCGCTCCTTGATATGACGCCGACGGGTCCAGCCTTAAACACGGCTTTGGCAAGTTCCTCTGATCCGCCAATCCATCCTGCAACGGCTTTTTCGGGACTTATTATTCCAAGGGAACCTGGACCTATAATTTTAACGCCTTTCTGTCTCGCTAAATGCACCATTTCTATTATGTCATGAAGTGGAACCCGCTCCACAGGCATCACTATGGTTTTTATTCCAGCGTTGATGGCTTCAACCACAGCGTCCTTCACAAGAGGCCCTGGAACAAAGGTTACGCTAAGGTCTATGGGTCCACGTTCCTTACATGCCTCTTCAACAGTGTTGTACACGGGTATACGCCAGACTTCTGTTCCTCCACGGCCGGGAGTTACACCCGCAACAACATTTGTTCCATATTCGCTCATGAATCTGGCACGTGCAGAGCCTTCCCGACCAGTGATTCCTTGGATAAGCACCCTTGTTTTCTCATCCAAAAGTATGGCCATACGCCTTCACCTCAAAACACTAACTATTTTCTTTCGATACTCTTCCAGTCCATGCAAGGGAAGCTCAATTCTTATGGCGTTAAACCCCCTCAAAAAGCATTCCTGTTCGCATGCCAAGCACTCTGTACATAACCTTTTCAAGTCTTCCGCGGAGTACAGAGGCTCGGGCTTGTTTTCTTTTAGGTTTATTCTGAACAAATGTGCGCCGTAGAGGCTGCAAGCCTTCACACAAGCGAAGGTTTTACAGTTGGAACATTTCGTGTCATCAATTATAACCTTTCCAGTTCTTGTTTCAAATTCCACTTTAACCCATCCTCCTACATTTTCTATATTCTTCAACAAGTTCTTTAAGCCGTTCAACCACCGGGTCTATATCGTAAATGTTGTAGTGGGGTCCGCTGACTGGATCCTCTGCGTAGATTTCAAGGCGTATTGGCAGGTCTTTCGTCATCTCTTTTAGGATTTCAGTGGATTCTTTCACCTTGTTTCCTCCCCAAACCACAACCACTGGGAAGCCTGGTTTATCTTTCAAGTCTTCTCTGAACGCCCGTGCAAGTCCTCTGGCTGTGTGCCACATCTCCTGGCTTGATATGTTTATGTCCATTGCGACATAAGCCTCTATGCCCGGTTGCGAAAGGATCACCTTTGCAAGCCTATACACTTTTGAGGCTGTGGGGTTTCCACTGCTGTCCGCGTAGTTCGCGATTTTAAAGCCATGCCTAGCCAAGGCGTCTGCACCAAGCATCGCTGCTCCTCCACCCATACCGTGATAGCCGACATACCCTTCACCTTCGATTTTTGGAACAAGCTGCATAAAGTAGGCGACGCCTCGAAAGTCATTTTCCTCTATTTTCCACGCAATTTTGTCAAGCTCTGTCAGCGACTTACTGCTTTCCCTAGGTATTTCCACCTCTAATTCTGGATGACGATGAATAGAAGAGTCGTCCACCGTAATGCGGCAGTCAGCCGCAACAACCCTTCCATCCTTAGTTGCGACAAGCGGGTTAATTTCAGCCGCGCGGGCATCATATTTTCTAAAAACTCCATAAAGACCGCACATAATCTTGCCTATCTGATCTTGAATCGTCGGAGACATGCCAAACTTTGAAATCAAATTTTTGGCATCCTCAAATTGAAGACCTTTAAAGAAATCAACTGGGGCGGTAACAACCTTCTCCGGGCTTTTCGCGGCAACCTCCTCAACATCGACACCGCCTACACTGCTAAACATCACAACCGGCCCTTTAACCTTGTATGAATCGTCGACAATTACCCCGGTATAATATTCTTCCGCTATGTCGAGTTTCTCTTCAACTAACACTTTTTCAATCCTAAAACCTTTTATTTCGCTTCCAAGAAGCTCTCCAGCCGCTTTTTCCGCCTCAGAAGGGTTGTCTGCAAATTTTATGCCTCCTGCCTTGAATCTTCCAGTTGCCCAAATCTGCGCTTTAATCACTACTGGTTTGCCAATTTTGCTTGCAATTTCATAGGCTTCTTTCGGAGTTTTTGCAACACCGCCGGTCGGTACTGGAATCCCCTCGTTTTTCAATAAAAGCTTTCCTTGATACTCATATAACCTAACCATTTTTATTTACTCCTCTTTCAACTTTTAACGGAATCAAAAATTGAGAAACGCCAATTTAAAAGGTTTGCGTGCATCAAAAAGCAGTTTTATCCTTAACATGGGCTAAAAGTGGGGAAAAGTGCGCAAAGGTCCAAACAAGTGGAAAAAATAAAATATGGCGTCCTAATTTTCTATTGCAACGTGGTGATTTAATGAGTTTCGGTAAAATTGCAGTGGACTGGGAAGAACGTATAAACTTGGACAGAATGAGACGTGAAAGAGTGGAAAGGGCGAAAATGGCATTCAAGAAGCAAGGTTTAGAAGCTGCGTTGCTTCTTCACAGCGACAACGTGCGGTACGTTGGGGGCGGCGACGGAGTCCACATGTGGCACGGAGTCTCCGGCTACCGATACGTCCTATTTTTCGCCGAAAAAGGCGAAACAGTGCTTTATGAGGCGGGCATGCGGAAAAACTATATGGAACAAGCTCTCCCGTGGTGTAAGGTAGATTACGCCATTCCAATAATGCCATATTTAGCTGATAATACACCTGAAGGGGTATATCAAAGACAGCTGGAAAAATTTGCAAACCAAATAAAAGCCAGCCTCAAAGAGCAAGGATTGTCAAAGGAAGTTTTGGGCATAGATACCAACAGCCCCGCAGTCATTAGTGCTTTGAAAAAAGTTGGCATAGAAACTTCTCTTAAATGTTCAAAAGCCATGGTTGAGGCTCGAAAAATAAAGACTAAAGACGAGGTTGAATGTTTAAGAATGGCTGCAAGCATTGCCGAAGCAATATTTTCAGAATTCAAAAAAGTTATAAGGCCCGGCGTAACGGAAATGCAGCTTCGAGCCATAGCCACCTACACAGCCTACATGGCTGGAGCCGATTGGGCCTCAGCTCCGGATATAAATTCTGGACCCCACACGTCCCAAGGCATAGCGATCCAGTGTTCAGACAGGGCGATAAGGCCCGGCGACTTGATAGCTGCAGCCCTATGCAACATATCATACAACGGCTACAAGACATGCTACTATAGAACTTTCAGTTGCGGAAAACCAACAGAAGCCCAAAAGGACGCGTACAAAAAGGCTTTAGACCTCCTTTACAACGCAATTAACGCAATCAAACCCGGAGCCACAACTAAAGACATTGCCGAGAAGTGGCCAAAAGCCCAAGACATGGGCCTCGCCAAACGGTCAAACGAGGACGCTGCAGTTTTAATGCAGTGGGGCCACGGCATAGGCCTCGGTCTCTACGAGACGCCCGTAATATCTAGGATCTGGTCTCTAGACTTTCCAGAGAGACTGGAGCCCGGAATGACCTTAGCCCTAGAAACTTTATGGCCCACTGAGGAGAAAAGCTATGAGTACCCCTACGGACAAGCCGTAAGAATCGAGGAAATGCTCCACGTAACAGAAACTGGTGTGGAAGTCCTATCCAAATGGCCGGTAGATGAAATAACTGTATGCGAGATATAACCAAAATTTTCCCTTTTACCCTTTTTAGTCCCCCATTATGCAACGCGACGTCAAAGAATCTTTATTCTGGCTGTTTTGTTACTGAACAAACAATTGTGTATGATCATTATCCTGTGAATAGCTAGTAAGGTATATAAATTTCTAGCTCTAGCTTAGGTTATCTGAAAAACCAGCGAAGGTGATGAATTGTCAAAAGTGATTGATAAAGTTAAAACGATGGCTGAGGTTGTGAAAACAATAAGCGATGGAAGCCACATTGCAGCCAGCGGATTTGCCGCCACCAGAAGCGCGATGGCATTCGCACACGAGCTTATTAGACAAAGAAAACGGAACCTAACAATTTCGCAGTGTATTGCATCGATGGAAACTGATATTCTCGTCGGTGCCGGGTGCGTCAAAAAAATTATTTATGGAGGAGGCAGATTTGACCGTTTCGGACCCTTCTACAACATTGATAAAGCGAAATTGAATAAGGAAATAGTCGCAGAGGAATATTCTGGTCTATGCATTTGCCTAAAATATTTGGCTGGAGCTTTGGGAATTCCATATATTCCATCAAAATCGCTTCTAGGCTCAGATATACTGAGAAGACTTCGGGAAACAGCTCCAGATCAAATAGCGGAGACTAAATGTCCATTCACCGGTGAAACTCTCCTTCTGTTGAGGGCGCTTGAACCAGACGTCGCAGTCATACATGCCCAGCAGGTTGACAGAGAGGGAAACGCTGTAGTTTACGGTCCTCTCTTCGACACAAAAGAGAAGGCTAGGGCGGCCAAGAGAGTTATTATAACGGCTGAAGAGATAGTTGACGTGGAAATAACTAAAAGAGACCCGGAAAGGGTTGTTATTCCAGGGTATAGGGTGGACGCGGTGGTTTACGCCCCGTTTGGTTCCCATCCAACATCATGCTATAGATGGTATGATTATGACAAGGAACACATAGAACTTTACTTAAACTTTTGCAAAAGGGGAGAAGTCCAAAAGTACATAGACGAGTTTGTCTTGAGTACTGAAAACCACTGGGAGTATTTGGAAAAAGTTGGGGGACCCAAAAAGCTTTATGCTATAAAAGCCGACCCATACCTCGGGTATTAGGATGGAGGGATATAGGGTGAAAAAGGAATATGCAAAGGAATTTACTTCCGGCGAACTAATGGCGGTTGCAGGAGCCCACCTAATAAATGATGGTGACCTGGTTATCTGCGGCATAGGCTTGTCTGAAGTCTGCACTTTTTTGGCAATACATACCCACGCACCGAACGCGAAGGTGTTGATGCAGCAGGGAGTGGTTGAACCAAGGCCTATTCACTCGTCAATGGGTCTCGCTGACCCGAGGGAATGGCTTGGCTCCAAGTGTTTTACGGACTATATCGACATAATGGGTGCAACGTTGCAGAAGGGACTTGTAGACGTCGGCATGCTTGGAGGGTTGGAAGTAGACATGTATGGAAACGTTAATAGCACATTGATTGGAACCTATGACAAGCCGGAAAGATACTTCACGGGAAGCGGAGGAGCCAACGACATAGCATCTCTAGCCAAAAAATTCATAGTCATAATGAGACCCCACGAAAAAAGGAGGTTCCCCGAAAAAGTTTCCTTCATAACTAGTCCGGGATTCTTGTCCGGTCCTGGTGCTAGGGAAAGAGTTGGACTTAGAGGTGGAGGACCCTATAGGGTTATAACGGATCTCGCTGTGCTGGGGTTCGATGAAAAAACAAAACGGATGATGCTTCTCGCAATAAATCCAAAAGTTACAGTTGAGGAAGTTCAGGAAAGGACGGGGTTCGAGCTTTTGATACCAAAGAAAGTTGCCACTATGACACCACCAACCATTGAAGAACAGAAAATTATAAGAGAAATACTCGATAGGGAAGGATTGTACACCGGATGGAATAAAGAGGAGCCTTGCTCCCCTAAAAAGTAGGACTGACGCCAGTTTTTCTTTACAACAACCTATAAGCTATCCGACCTTTCTTTTTAGTCTTGTTCTTGGCGATTTTACCTTTTACATAAAAAATAAAAACCAACAATGGTAGAATGAAATGTGAAGATGGATGGAGATGCCAGCCGTTCTGCAGCCTAAAATTAAACTTTGGCTTGTTAATGAAAAAGATGAGGCTGTGTTGGGTGAAGGCCTCGCAAAGTTGCTGGAAGCCATTGAAGAATGCGGTTCCATTGCTAAGGCGGCGTCAAACCTTAACATGTCTTATCGATATGCTCTTCACAGAATTTCCCTTGCAGAAAAACGTTTAGGGTTTAAAATTGTCAAGCGAAGCCGCGGCGGGGCTTCTGGAGGCTTTTCAGAATTAACCAGCGAGGGGAAAGCTCTTCTCATAAAGTATAGGAAGGTAGAAAGGGAGGTGTCAAGACTTTTGAAGTCTGAGAAATATTGGTTTAAGGCTAAACAAAACAATTATTGAAAACTTTTGTGTTGTTTGGGCTTAATTACTATTTGTTTACATGCCTCTTTAAAGCTGGGTGTTCCTCCACCTTCTGATACAATCTGCAAAATTTTTTCAGCATCTGTAATTTTTATGCCGCCTATAATTGAGACACCATGCTTAAATAAGGGGTCTGGAAACATGCTTGCGGTTGGACCCACCAGGGCTACTTCTCTCGCGTTTTTAGAAAGTTCCAGAAGGCGGTCTATGGTGCCATTGGCTAAGGCTGTGCCAGTTATTATGGCAACCGTGGCTTGTGGGAGAATTTCTTCGACGGCTGTGTCTGGGAAAACGTTCACCCCGCGTAGTCTTGGGTTTCTTTCAAGTACGAAAATGTTTCCGGTTTTCTCCGTGATTTTTGGGATGAAGGGATTAATGTTCCCTATGAGGACGACGGTGTCGTTTCGCCTAATTTCAAGTTGATCAATAAGGTTTCCTTCGAAAATCATGTATCTTTCCAGATTTTTCTCTATAACCAGTTGGGAAAGGGCGTTTAAAGCTGCCACGCCCACAACAGCTTCGCTTAAATCCCATGACAATGATAGTTCAGCGATTTTTATGGCTGGGCTGCCAGCCAAGGTTCCAGCTTTTCTCCAAATTTGACAGCAATCCGGCGCCATCTCACTGCCGAAAGTATAACATAAGCCCACATGCCCCGTGCTCAGTTGAACCGCTGTGTAACCTAATCCCATGACAACTTTTTCAGCTCTTATCGCGTCTACATTTTCAACTTCAGCATTAACCGACTGCAATAATTCCCAGATTATTCTTCCAGGCAAGTGGAAACCTCAGAGTAACTTTTCTGAGTGCCAGTATTAAAGTTTTTATACCGATGTTACAAATTTATAATATCGCTTTGAAAATCATTCCATCAAACAACATAAGAGGGGGTTGAAGAATGGGGAACTATTTGAAGGTGGCTGAAATGCTTCATGGACATCTTTCGCCAGGAGTTGTTCTTGGATTTAGAATGGGGCAAATTGGTTTGGAAAAGCTGGGTCTTTCGAGGGGGGACAAAAGGCTTTTCGCTGTGGTTGAAACAGAGCTCTGTTTGGCTGACGGTGTTCAAGCAAGT
>CAZZMT010000037.1:0-36593 GCA_964655395.1 uncultured Candidatus Bathyarchaeia archaeon
CACAACCTTTTCCACGTCTTGCCTTGATGCTTTTGCAAGGTCGAAGTCTACAACCCTTAACAACGGTGGAAGGTGACTCGCATACTTTGACACCCTAGCCTTTGAAAGCCCCAACGCCGCCAGATGGGCGAGGAAGCGAAGGGCCAAACCTCCATTTCTAAGGTTTCCAATAGCCCTCCTATACCGCTTAAGCCTTCCCTCGTAGTTGTAGATCTCCGCTGAAGCTGACATCTCAAAAGTAGAGTTCCCTGAAAGCTTAAAAGGAGCGGTGGGGATTCGAACCTGAACAGGGGAATCCCACTCCCGGCGCCTTTAAACGCTATTTTCTACGGGTCAGCACAACTAAAGTCTAAAATATTTAGGGTGTCTAAAAAATAATTAATATTAGTGGGGTTGCGTGGAACAACGCCATGAAGAGGATAGATAAGCCGTGGGGATATGAAGAAATTCTTGTGGATGATAACGGTTATTTGGTTAAGAAGCTTGTTCTTATGGATGAGACGTCAACGCATTATCATAGCGTCAGGAATGAGTTGCTTATACCGGTGATTGGTGAGGGCGCCATAATGTTAGATGGCAATGTTCTTCCGTTGACTCCCCTTACACCCGTCCACGTTAAGAAGGGGGTTAAACATAAAATCATTCCTAACCGGTTCCTTGAAGTTATCGAAGTTTCAGACAGCAACGTGGATGATGTTGTAAGGGTATCCGACAAATACAAAAGGGTAAAGTATTAAACTGGTTTAACATGCGCTGTTTACGCTGTGGAATGTGCTGCCGTCAAACTGAAATGGAGCTTTCATCAAGTGACATCCAAAGACTTGTAGATGCTGGTTTTCGTCCAGAAGACTTTGTTGTTATGTGGGATAGTGTTTCCCGTCTCAGAAATGTGGATGGCTGGTGTTATTTTTACGATCCTAAAGAAAGGCGGTGTAAAGTTTATAGAATTAGGCCTTTAGGTTGCCGCATTTATCCAGTTGTGTATGTGGATGGTGAAGGCGTAGCCCTAGACAAATTATGTCCAATGAGGCATACAGTATCCCAAAAGGAGTTTATGGCGAAAGCAAAAGCTCTCAAAAAGCTTCTAGAAAGAATCGATAAGGAGCGTGTGCTTCGACAGCGAAGGTGCTAAAAAGGGGTTCTAACATCTTTTGGTTGAAAAAGCCATTAACAGCCTAGCCCTCTCTTGTTTTTGTGGGGCTGGGAGGTGGCTTTTGCTGAAAATGTTTTTCTATGGACAATCTTTGAGGTTTTTCGAATTGTTCTGCGTATTTGTATCCGCTGTCTGGGAAAACTAGGACGTATACGCCTTTTTCTTCGGCTATTTTCTGAAAGGCGTTGACGACGGCGCCTGAGCTTAACCCTATTAGAAAGCCTTCTTTTCTCGCGATTTTTATGGCGGCTTCTATAGCTTCTTCCTGTGTGACGTCTACTATTTGGTCGAAGCTTGTCCAATGGATCCATTTCATCCCCGTTTCAACCCTTCTAATGCCGGGGATCACTTCATTTGGTGCTGGTTGGACTCCTACTATTTTGACGTCGTCGCCATATTTGGCTTTAAAGTAGAGGGATATGGCGCTCATGTGCCCAGAAGTGCCTAATCCTCCGATTATGCATGTTGGCTTTAATCCTATGCTTGCGAGTTGCTGGTCGATTTCTTTTGCTGTGTGTTTTAGGTGGGCTTTGAGGTTTGCGTCGTTTTCAAACTGGTTTAGGTGGGCTGCTCCTTGGGCTTTTGCTTCTGAGTCCACTTGGCTTATGGCTTCGACTGTTAAGCCTACTGGTAATCTGACAACATCTGCTCCTAGGATTTCTAGGTATATGTCACTTGCCCTTTGCACGCTCATTGGGATGTAAAGCCTTGTTTTGGCTCCTAAGATGTTTGCTATTGATGTTAGAGCTATCCCGGTGTTTGTGGAGGTAGCCTCATACAAAAAATGTTTAAACTCTCCATTTTCTATGGCTTCTTTGATCATGTACCATGCTATTCTATCTTTGACGCTGTTGCTGAATGGGTTATAGCATTCGAGTTTTGCCCAAACGCTCCTATTACTGGTTGAAAAAGAATTTAGCTTAACAAGCGGTGTGGGCCAGCCTTCATGAAGCAGTTCCAAGCTGCTGTTGTAAACTTTTAACACTTTTTTGCTTTGCTTTTCCCGTTTAGACAACTTTTTTAGTGGAACATTTATCGCGAGATGTTCGGTTAGAAGAGTGAAGCTTTTCGGTGGAAGTTTTTCTCCTTTAAGTCCTGCCTTTAAAATAGCTTCTTTTGTTAGATTTTCTGTGGCATTTATTTCCACCTTGTTGATGTCTATTTGAAATGCCGGCACCATTTCGGCTGAAAGTAGATCTAACGCTTGGAACGCTTCATAACCGTCCAGCAGAACCCTTGTTTTCTTGTCCAAAATAAGTGGCACATCAACGTTTTCTGTTTTTAGGAATCTGGCGTAAACCTGGAGCGCATCCTTCAAATTTGTGTGCATGGCTGTCCTAACATTTTCCAGCGGGACAAGTTTGAGGTCGCTTTTCAAAATTTCAAGAGGAACATCCACTTTTTTCTCGATGGATGATATGTGCACGGGGGTGTCGCTGTTTTTTATAATGTGTCGTGAAGTTTTTGGCGGAAAACGTTTTCCAGTCAAGGCGGCTTCAATCACTTCGTGTTTTGTTAGGTTGTATCCGTTTCTCCATGTTTGAACTTCAATGTTTGGCGATTCGTAGTCAACATATATGACGGGGATTCTTTTGCATCCTAGGTTTTTTAAGGCGTTGTAGCGGTGTTCCCCGTCTAGGATAACGTTTGTTTTTTGGTCAGCGACTATGGCGTATTTCAGAATTTTGTCGGAGGCTATTTGTTGGGTTAACTCTTTTAGATAGTTTGCGTCTGCCTCTTCGTGTGGGCGTAGTTTTTCCAGTTCAACTAGGTGGATTTTGCTGTGGTTTTGGGACATTTTAACACCGTTAAACAAATTTAACACCGTTAAAAATATATAAACTTACCGACAAAAGTAACAAGGGAACAAAACAAAATGAAACCACCATGCGTAATCGTCGTAAAATACCTCCTACCAGCCATCAGGGTGCTCGTGACAAAAGAGCTCATAGAAAAACACAACCTGCGCAAAATAGAGGTTTCCGAAAAAATGGAGCTGACACCAGCCGCCATAACCCAATATTATAAAGGCGAAAGGGGATCCGTTTTAACCCATGAAATAGAAAGGTCGCCAGAAGCCATGAAAATGATTTCAAGGCTGGCTGAAGCCATAGCTCGAGAGGAAGCCACACCAGAAGACATTATAGAAAAATTGTGCGAGATATGCACTGCTATAAGGTATGAAAAGGTTATATGCAAACTTCATCAAGAGGATCTTCCGGCGCTTGACGTCTGCAAATGTTCTACGTGTTATCCGCCGCCTAAAACAGAGGATGGATAACATTGAGCGTGGCGTCTGCTGGCTTAACGTTTGATAGTAGCCACAGCTTTCAATGGCTGTTTAACACCAACTTTGACAATTTTCACTTTAACCGTTTTTAGAAAATCTTTTGCTGCTTTTCGCGCTTTCCCCTTTGTTTGGTACGTGCCTTCAAGTTCGATCCATGGCAATGATTCGTCAATCTTTACCCAGACAGCATACAATTTTACCACACACATCAATAGCAACAGTATAGAGTACTTGAGTTTGAGTAATTAAAACAGTTATGAATCTTGAATCTAGATGAAAAATTAATTAGGTTCCATAACCATTTGATGGCCTAGGAGCGAACAGTAAAGTGGAGTTTGAGGGCACGTTGGAAAACGCGCGCCTGAAGGGGTGCCTATGCGGGATGGAAAAAGGCCTAACATGCCAAGAAGGCGAGGACGATGAAGCCAGCCGGAGCAATGCATATATACAGAAATACCAAGCGCTATGTGCCCAGTCAGTTCAATGTCAAAAAGTTTTACTCAACTAGTTTTATTGGCGTCATATTTTTCTGCGGAGGTTTAGGCTATGATGCGAGACGCTGAGCCAGGATTCGCAAAAATCTTAAAGCAGTCGGTGATGGCTTACGCCTTCAACATTTTTGGAATAGTCGCCGGAACCATAATCGCATACTATTCTGGGCTTTTCGAGCTGGCCCCGTGGGCTGTTGTGATTTATCCCCCAATACTGAGCGCTCGGGGAGTTATTGGAGGCTTGTTCTGTGGAAGACTAGGCACAGCCCTTCATCTTGGCACTGTTCAGCCCCGCTTTTTCGGAAACACAAAAAGCTTCTATCTGCTTTTTCAAGCGATTGTGTTCCTAACTTTTGAAGCAACCATTTTGATGGGGGTGATTGCAGTTTTTTTTAGAACCCTCTTTCTTGGCATGTTTCTCGCCGAGTTTTGGGACATGCTGAATGTGTTAATGGCTACGATGGCTTTGGCTTTGGCTGTTATTTCCCCGCTTACATTGATAGTTTCCTTCCTTTCTTTTAAGCACGGCTTGGACCCAGACATTGTCCTATATCCAGTAGAATCCACAGTTTCAGATCTTCTCATAACCGCCATCTATATCTTTGTGCTTAACGCTTACCTTGCGTTTAACTTATTTTGGCGATACGCCTTCGCTATGATAAGCTTAGCACTGTCATTCACGGCTCTATATGTATTGGCTAAAAACATACGGGAGCCTGAGTTCGTCAAAACTTTAAGGGAATCTCTTTTAACGCTTGTTTTAGTTTCCTTCATAATTAACGTTGCTGGAACAGTCTTGGGAAGAGTGGATGAGCTTGTGCGCGAAAAGGAAGAAGTTTACGGAAACTATCCGGTCTACGTCGTTTATCCCGCTTTGATCGACACTATTGGCGACGTGGGAGCAGTAGTCGGCTCAACGGCCACAACTAAACTAGCTCTGGGCACTTTGAAATCTTCTTTTTCCTCAATAAAAAACCACTTCACAGAGATTTCAGGTGCATGGGCGGCTTCCTTAATAATGTATTTCGCCTACTCTATTTTAGCCCTAACAATTAAAGGGATATTAACGCCTCTAAACCTTGCACGTTTTTCCTTGCTCTTGTTCACTGTTAACGTTTTGGCTGCTGTCCTAATCGCTTTGGTTTCCTATTCAGTGGCGATTATAACCTACCAGAGGGGTTTGGACCCCGACAATTTTGAAATTCCGATTGAAAGTTCTTTGGCTGACACTTTGACGACTGTGTCGCTGCTTGTTGCTTTAACTTTGTGGGCTTGGATTTAGCCCTCTTCAAGGATAAGGGTTAAAATATCCGTCGTTTAATAAGTCTGCTTGGGAGAGCTCCCAACGCTATGAAATCCTTCGAGAAGATAGAGTATAAGCCCATACCAGTCCGAGAGCTTCTCCGCGAAATGAAAAACCTCTCTGAACTCATGATAGACTTAGCCTATTCAGCAGCCCTATTCAACGATAGGGATTTAGCCGAAGACGTTTTGGAGCTTGAGAAGCGCATAGACACCCTAGCCTACCAATTGGAAATGGTGACAATGATAGCCGCCAGAGACGCCGAGGATGCCGAAGCATTGGTGGGCGTATCAAAAGTGGCTTCTGCTACAGACAAGATTTCAGATGCCGCTGCAGACATAGCCGCCATAGTCACCCAGAATATTGGCGTCCACCCAATTGTAAGCGAAATTTTCGAAAGAGTTGAAGAACGTCTCACAAAAGCCAAGGTGCAAGAAAACTCTATTCTTGTTGGGAAAAAAATAGGCGAGCTTGAACTTGCTCCAAGAATGGGCGTAGACATAATCGCTATCTACCGGCAAAAGGACTGGATAATAAACCCGAAGGAAACAGAAAAAATCCACGCGGGCGACATTTTAATTGCCAGAGGAACTTCTGAAGGCCTAAAGGAGCTTAGGGCGCTCTGCGAGGGAAAACTGGACAAGCTGGAGGATTAGTTGTGCCGAGAAAAAGCCAGAAAAAGTTTGAGGAAATAGTCAAACGTTTTGTTGAGCTTAAAGACACATCTGAGCTTATGATTGACTTGGCTTATTCGGCGCTTCTTTTAAATAGTAGGGAGCTTGCCGAAGAAGTGCAAAAACTCGAAGAGTACATGGATAAACTTCACACAGAATTCGAATTGCAGGTTCTCACAAGTGGCTTCAAAAAGGAAGAGGCGAAAGGCTTCCTTGGGTTAATAAGACTTGGAGTTGTAACCGAGAAAATAGCCGATGCTGCGGCGCAGATAGCTGAAGTTGTCTTGAGGGGTTTGGAGCCGCATCCCGTTTTGAAACTCGCCATAGAAGAAGCTGAGGAAACAATAACTTATGTGCAAGTAACCGAAAACTCCCCGCTAGCAAACAAATCCTTAAAAGATGTCAAAATTCCAGAGGAGACAGGCATGTGGGTTCTCGCCATAAAGCGAGGCGAAAAATGCATAAGACCAAAATCTGATACGAAAATCCAAGTGGGCGACATTTTGATTGCTTCAGGCTACGCCGAAGGAGAAGAGGACCTTAAAAAGTTAGCTGCTCCGTAAGACATCTCGTCCCTTGTTTTTAGAGTGTTAGTTGGAATAAGAATTCAAAATTCGCGCTATCTAGCTAAAATCGTCCGAATCCGGTCGCGCACCACGAGTCTTTAGTAAAGCTGTGGATTTTAGCAGATGGATATTTTTCCCTGAGCTAATTCCATGCAGAAGTTATCAATATTCTCCAGCTCGTACTCTAAAATTGCAACTATTCTATTTCTAACTTTGTCTATGGATGAATTATTATCTTTCAGCACAACTTGTGCCGCTGCTACTGCGGGCTGATCTATAGGTCTTCCGATTTCGCTTAGAAGCCATATGTAGACTTCTTCCAGCTCGGGTACTTCTTCGTAAACATGTTGGGCAACCTTAAATGTCAAGACGTTGTAAATTTTTCCGACATGGCTGACCGGGTTTTTACCAGCAGCGGCTTCGGAGCAGAAAGGTCTGTTTAATGAAATTAAACCGTTTACACGATTTCCTCTGCCAACTTGCCCTGAGTCTCCGCTGTCTGCGCTTGTTCCTAAAACAGTTAGGTATACCCCATCAATGCCTCTGCCTCGGGTGTCCAAAGTGTTTAATCGAATGTTTATGTCTTCGAAGTCGGCGTTAGCCCTCACAAACTTGTTGATTTCGTCAAGTATCTTTGCTTTTTTCTCAAAGTAGTCTTCTTCGCTGTATATGTAACGGTCCACAAAAGCCATTGAAATTGTAAGGTTGAGGCTGTTGTTGTTTCGGTATCCCATAACTTTTATGTCTTCGCCGGACTCTGGGAATCGCTGTTTAAACTCCTTCGAATTTAGAAATTGCTCCGTTTTTAGAACTATTTTTTCCGTCCTGGTCATGGGTGCGTAGCCGACAGCTGCTGAAGTGTCATTGGCGGGCAATACTTTCCCACCGCGTTTAAAAATGTCGACAAGACCTGCTGAACCTGGTTTCAGCTCGACTTGATATTTTACATGTTCCTCTGGATCTACAAAACGCATGTTTTTTCTAAACCACTCTTTCGCCGAATTTATGGCTATCTCTTTAACATCTATTTTTACACCGTCAAACTCCGTTGTGGCTCTGTCGCCGAAAACGAAAAGCATGGGCTGTTTAACATAGCCTCCGCCAAACCTAACTTCTGCCTGTCCCGCCACAAGGAGGGATTTATCTGCGTTGTGATGCAGTATTGTACCCGTTTTCTCCATGTATTCCTTGCTTAGACGACGAGAAATCTCCTCCATAACTGCGTCGCAAATGTAGTCGGGGTGTCCTAAGCCCTTTCTTTCGACAATTTCAACCCTTTGTTTTTCTAGGGGTGTCTGCCTCAACTTTTCAACAACTATGTTTCTCAATTTTAACCTCCACTGAGTGGGTTTTTGAGTTGTATATGGGAAAGCAAATATATGCTTTGCTGTATCAACTTTGTATTTAGAAATAACTGGTGGTTATACTTGATCATAACCGGCTCCACCATCAAAAAACTGAGGCTTGAAGCGAGGCTAACTCAGAAAAAACTTGCAGAGCTTGTCGGCGTTTCACAAGCGCATATAGCAAAAATAGAGCAGGGAAAAGTTGACCCAAGGCTTTCGACAATCAACAAAATTTTAAAAGTATTAACAGAGAGTGGAGAAAAGAAATGCAAAGACATAATGACCCGTGGAGTGATTTTTGCGAAACCAGGGGACAGCGTTTTGAAAGTAAGCGAAATAATGGTGCGTCACGCCATATCTCAAGTGCCAGTGATTAAGGGTTCTGAAGTTGTGGGCACAGTCACCGAGGAGGGTATAATACGGAAACTTGGATCGAATATAGCGGAAGAAAAAGTTGAAAGTGTTATGGATCCTCCTCTTCCAATAGTGCCCGAGGATACCAGCATAAGTGCAATTCGCCCCTTGCTAGAAAGACGGCAAGGCGTCTTAGTTGCAAGAGGAAAGAAAATAGTTGGTATAATAACTCGTTCCGACCTCTTAAAGACTATTGGGTGAACATCACATGTCCTTACAAGGTTTTAAACAAAAAGCCAACCATGCCATTGCTATGCTGAGGAAAAAGGCGCCAAACAAAGTTCTTATCATTCACCACGACGACGCTGATGGTTTGTGTTCCGCTGCAATAATGAAGAAGGCGCTGGAACGTGAAGGGCTAACCACGGAAACCTTCTGTCTAGAGAAAGTTTACAATGAGGTTATAGCTGACTTACATTCAAAAGAAGGCAATGTTTTGTTTTACGTTGACATAGGCTCTTCCCATGCTGATCTGATTTCAGAGCTAAACGATGGACGAAACCTAACCATAATTCTTGATCATCACGACCCTAAGCCTTCAAGGGACGATATGGTTTTAGATTTAAACCTAGAACATTTCGGATTTAAAGGCGAGACAGATTTCTCTGGAGCTACATGCTGCTATCTCTTCGCAAAGGAAATAAATAACGTAAACAGCGATTTGGGCTACTTGGCTCTTGTTGGAAGCAGCGAAATCCCGGAAGGGTTCAAAGCCTTAAACAGCATGGTCTTGCAGGAAACATTAGAAAACGGCATTATTCGACAAGTAGGTAAAAGCCTAGAAATTACCCGACTTGGCATCAAAGTTGATGTTCTTTTCTCGAAACTTCAAATTCTTGGAGCCGTTGGTTATTATGAAGATGGTCCAGATATGGGTATAAAGGCGTGTCTTGAAGGAATCGACAAGACATTGGAGGATAAAATAAACGCCCTAGAAGAAAGGCGAAAAAACGTTAATCGAAAACTTTTGGGAAGGCTTTATCATGAGAGGCTTAAAGAAACAAAGCACATTCAATGGTTTGATGCTGGAGATATGTACGCTGGCATGGGAACAAAAGTGATAGGACAGTTCTGTTCTTTCCTATCCTATCAAACACGTCTAATAAAGCCAGATAAATACATTCTCGGCTTTGTTAATGTTCCTCCAGAGATACCGAAATGGGGAAAACTTAAAGAAAACTTTGTCAAAGCCTCCGTTAGAGTTCCAAGGCCGATGCAAGAAATGATTGATCAAGGAAAACTTCCTGGAGCCGTCAACCTTATGGAAAGAGCATCTAAAGATTTTGGGATGGCTGACGGCCACCAATACGCTGCGAATGTCGTTTTACCCGTGGCTAGAAAGTTTGAACTTCTGGAGAACGCGGAACGCGTGCTGGAAAGTGAAGCCTAAAAACCAGCTTTAATGGGGTTGCGTGGCTTCATAATCTCCCTTAGAAGAACAGTTGCATACGAGCCTCTATAAAGCATGAAACTCATAACGACCTTCTTTTTTCCATTAGCAGTTTCATCTCTAGAGATTTCGCGCAGAGAAAACTCTTTTATGACTGTAAGGGCTGGGCGTAACCCACCTTTTAGGCTTAGTTCAGGTATTTTCTTTATTTTGAAGTTTTCCAACGAAACTCCTTCCTCTTTTAGAATAGTTCTCTCGATCTCTCCTTGAAATCCCTGAGAAAGCGCTTGCTTAAAACCAGCCAGCGGAAGAGCCAGCAACATTCTTCCAGATTTTATCGCTTTGTTCACTTCATCTATTGTTTCTTGGCTGACAATACGGCATTTCTGGGGGTTGGGTAACCCTGAAGGTTCAACTTCTATTACATAATCTCCCACTTCAGCCCCGTTTATCGGCAAACCTTGAATTATTCTCCTGCTTAAGATCTTGTTGAAAAGATAAGCTTGATAGGCTTGCGGAAAAAGTGTCCGAAGTTTTGCTGGCAGCTGTCTAAAAGCTCCCACAAAATCTTTAGGTTTTTTCATCAAGTGCTTAAGCATTAATATTTCATAATGAAGGCTTTTTGGAAAGTTTTTCAAGGCTTTCTCAAAATCACCTGTCTTCCACAATTCTTCCCTCGCTTCCCTGGATTTAGGGTGCTCGTTTGGACTAGGCTTTGCAAGGAAAAGCATGGCAGCTCTGCGAAAATTTCCCTTTACCAATGCTTTTCCAACCAAATGCGTTATTGGGCGAATTGTGCCGAAACGCTGATGCCCGTAAAAGTTTGGCACACCGCCCAGAGTTTGAATTTCTTCAACGATGCTTGATATTCGCCTCTGTATTTCCGTTTTTGTATGGTTTAGGGCTCGTATAGTGATCGTAAAGGTGTTTCCTAGAAGATGGTACGGTGAAAGTTTTGTATGAAAATAGCGTATTGGTCGAACCTCTAAGTCCTTAATTTGCACTTTTTTAATATCGTCTACATTCATGCTTTCTATTGTTATGTGCTGTGCGGTGACGGCTTCCGCATCTTTTATTCCAGCGATGTGTATTCGACGCATACTTATACCTAACTGGCGTGCGACTGCTTTGATTGCTTGGAAATTGTCCCAGTTTCTCTTAACCAAAACACAAAGCAAATATCGCTGTTGCGCATTTTTCTTTTGCAGAGTTAGCGGCTCTGTTTTTGATGCTTTTATTTCCGCTAGTGTCCCATCCCGTAGAATTTCTTCCACTAAAAAGTCCTCAGGAAAGCGTTTAATAGCTCCTCCAATGCCTTTAGAATGGGTAATGTAAACCTCGATTCCTAAGCGTTTTTCCAGTCTTGAAACAATCAAGTACAAAACCTCAATTATAATAGCGGAAGTTTCCCTGTTAATTTATCCAATTTTTCGGCCGGAGCTGGACCTATTCCTAGGCATGTTATTGTACCGGGTGGAACTTCGGTGAGCCCCCTGTCAACTATTAATGCATGTGGTAGCCCTAACTCCTTCGCCCTTTTTTTCAGTTCAAGAAGTTCTTCCTCGTTTTTGACTTTTACAACCACTTTGCATTGCCCCTCTTCCAACCATGCTTCAAACCAGTCTTTGTGGCTTCTTCTAGCTTCTTCAGCGGCTGAAACTGCAGCATGTCCCGCTTGAGCCGCTATTTTGCCCCTACTCATTTTCAAGTCTGTTCGAAAGACGATAACTTGCTTATAATGAAACTCGCTCACAAATCTTCCAACCAATCCAATTTAAGCGCGCTATTCCATTTTGACTTATCACGGGTTTTTAAGATTTTCAAACGAAACAACTTAACAAGAAATATACAAGTGTTGACAACATCCTAGGTTTTCGCCATATATCAAGAAGTATTCGACCTTGAAAGTCTATCTCTTTTAAATCTGAAAGGTCTAGATCTACATGAGTTTTTTTGCAAAAATCTATAATCTTGTCAATCTTCTCATCTGGTAACGTGTCAAGTAGTTTTCTCGCTATTTTCATAACTTTTACGTCAAAGCCTAAGAGTTTCATAAAGCACCATTGATACGTGTTCAAAAATTTTGAAGAATAATCACCCCTTTTTATGGCTTCTACCGCAACATTGGCTGCAATTTTTGCACAATTTAATCCAAATATAACTCCACCACCAGTGGTAGGTTTCACTTGAGCTGCAGCATCACCGACGGCGAGAAACCCGTTCGAATAAGCCTTTACTGGTCCACTTAGCGGTATTGGATGAAAATTTTCTCGCATAACTTTAGCATTTCTTAACTTTTTTGAAGCAGCCGGATGTTTGTGTATTAACTTTTGAAGAAGTTTTCTGGGATTCCCTCTTTTAGCGCCAAGTCCAACTTTCGCTATGCCCCCTTTTAGGGGGATAAGCCAGGCGTAAAAACCCGGCGCATAAGCATTTCCAATGTAGACTTCAACGGTGTCTGGTTCTACATCCTTCACATTTTCAACTTCAGCATTAACGCAACTGACAAAACAGCCCCTGTCTGGTGAAGATAACCCTGCGTCCCTCAAAATTCTATACGATGTTCCTTCAGCATCTACAACTATTTTTCCAAAAATCTTGAGAATCTTTCCGTTCACTTCTGCTTCGACACCTTTTATGCTTCCTTTCTCTGTAATCAAGCGTTGAACTTTTGACTTTAAAAGTATATTAGCACCCGCTTTTTCAGCTAGACGCGCAATGTATTTGTCGAACAATGCACGGTCAACAACACATGTTATTGACGGAGAAAATTCTACAGAAAATTCTAGTCCTTTTGGCGAATAGATTTTTGCACAGCAAAAAGTATTTTCGACCACTTCTTTGGGCAATGGATGAAGACCAAGAGCCTTCAAACCGTTTATGCTTAGATGTCCTGCACAATGGCATGGAATGCCGATTTCGCTATGTTCTTCGAAGATTGTTACGTCAACATTCCTTTTCGCAATATTAAGAGCGCAAAAAGAACCGCTAGGACCTCCTCCAACAATTATTACATCCGAAAAATCTTCCATGCATAAACACGTTGCTGTAGGCTCGTGTTACTACGCTACGAGTTCAACTCTTTTCTTTCCACGTGCAAGTGATGTTGTGCGTATCTTTCCAGCAATTTCAAGCCTTAACAGTAATTGATTAAACTCATTGAAACCAATGTCCTTGCATTCCTCTGCTACGTACTCAAACAGCTCTGTGTCAGTCATGGCGCCCTTTTTCCTTAAAACCTCCAATATGATGTAGTACGTTGGGTGAGGCTTCCAGATTTTTATTGGCATATTTTTCACCTAGGCCACTGGCGTAGCTGGTTTTTGCACTTGTCTGACTTGTTGCATGAAACTTTTGTACCATTTCTCCATGTCCGGCGTTATGGAAGGCCCTATTCTCTTTAGGGCTTCCTCAAAGTCCTTCATTGTGACTTCCTTTGCATTTATGTCTCTTCTCAACGCTTGCATGGCGGCTTCTCTGCAGACAGCCTCTATATCAGCACCTGAATAATACTTTGTCATAGCTGCCAAGGCTTCCAAGTTTACATCTTTAGCCAGCGGCATGTTCTTTGTGTAAATCTTGAATATTTGCAGACGACCTTTCTCATCGGGTTCCGGCACATAAATAAGTCTGTCAAACCTTCCTGGGCGGAGCACAGCCGGGTCAACCATGTCCGGTCTGTTAGTTGCAGCTATTACGACAACGTCTTCTAATGTTACTATGCCGTCCATTTCTGTGAGTAGTTGGCTTATCACTCGTTCAGTTACACCGCTGTCAGCAAATCCTAAACCTCTACGGGGCACTAGAGAGTCTATTTCGTCGAAGAATATTACGGCTGGGGCTGCCATTCTGGCTTTTCTGAAGACTTCTCTTATGGCTTTCTCAGACTCACCGACCCATTTTGAGAATACTTCTGGACCCTTCACGGTTATGAAGTTAGCTTCGCTTTCTGTTGCAACCGCTTTAGCTAAAAGTGTCTTACCGCAGCCTGGAGGGCCATATAACAGTATTCCTTTAGGCGGTTTTATTCCCATTCTTTTGAAGATTTCTGGATGTTTTAGAGGCCACTCGACAGCTTCTCTGAGTTCTTGTTTTACTTCCTCCAGTCCTCCTATGTCGTCCCAGTGGACCGTTGGCACTTCAATATACACTTCCCTCATGGCGGTGGGTGTAATTTCTTTGTAGGCGTTTAGAAAGTCCTCCATTTTAACCTCCATTTTTTCCAGAACTTCGGGCGGTATACGTTCTTCTTCAAGGTTTATCTGTGGGAGATACCGTCTTAACGCTTTCATGGCGGTTTCTCTGCAAAGTGCCGCCAGATCCGCACCGGTATATCCATGGGTCATTTCGGCAAGCTTTTTAAGATCCACATCCTCGGCTAGGGGCATTCCTCGAGTGTGAATTTGCAATATTTCATATCTACCTTGCTTATCTGGCACTCCTATCTCGATTTCCCTGTCGAACCTTCCCGGGCGTCGTAGGGCAGGATCTAAAGCGTTTGGTCTATTTGTTGCCCCTATGACTATAACGTTTCCCCTACCCGACAAGCCATCCATCAAAGCGAGGAGTTGTGCCACAACCCTTCTTTCCACTTCACCGGTTACTTCTTCGCGTTTCGGCGCTATTGCATCTAACTCGTCGATGAATATGATGCTTGGAGCGTTTTGTTGGGCTTGCTGGAATATTTCCCTAAGACGCGCCTCAGACTCACCGTAGAACTTACTCATTATTTCCGGACCGTTTATACTGAAAAAGTTAGCTTCAGACTCGTTTGCCACGGCCCTAGCCAACAGAGTTTTACCACATCCCGGCGGCCCATGAAGCAATACGCCTTTAGGCGGTTCTATGCCAAGTCTCTGAAAGAGCTCTGGATGCCTCAATGGGAGTTCCACCATCTCCCTTACTCTCTGAATCTCCTCATGTAAGCCTCCTATATCCTCGTAAGTGGTTCGAGGCACACCTTTACCTTCTGGGGCGGGCTCGCTTAGGATTGTCAATTTTGTATCAGCCGTGACCTTAACTATGCCGTGGGGGCGGGTTTTCGACACAACAAACGGTATAGCGTGCCCAAGCATCATGACAAGAGTTGTGTCTCCTTCGACAAGGGTTCTCTCCATCAAACGATTTTTAACAAAGTTTGTGAAGTCTTCGTCCACATTCAAGCGCATGTCAACGGGCGCCAATGTAACGCTTAAAGCTTCCTTTACCTTTGCAGGTCTTACTATAACATATTCGTTGATGGCCACTCCAGCGTTTTTCCTTGTGAAGCCGTCTATTCGTATGATGTCGCGGTTTTGGTCTTCGCTGTACGCTGGCCACGCTATTGCTGATGTTGTTCTTTTGCCAACTATTTCTATGACGTCACCTGCACTTATTCCCAATTTCTGCATTGTCCTCTGGTCTATGCGTGCTATGCCTCTACCTACATCTCTTTGTCTTGCGTCCCCGACGCGTAGCTGAACTTCATTTACTTTCTCGTTCACTCAAAACCCTTCCATAAATAGGGCTACTCTGTTTCGAAACAATACAGTTCCCATATAAAGGTTTAACCCTTCATCGACTTATTCTTCTAACCATCAATGTTTGTATCTGACTTATCTCGCTTATCTGCTCCAGTCTCTTTTCGAGCTCCTCAAGAACTCCGGTTTTGTCCTCTGGAATTTTAATGGCGCATAATAAAGCATTTAAACCAAAGGCTACTGGTTCTTCCCCATACCCATATATTGTGGCAAACTCGGGCAAGGAAGCCTCAATTTTCTTCTTTAAATCATCAAAGCTCAAAGTTACATCTGTTGGAAAAATTTTATATGTAACTACAACACTGCCCATAAGTCTTTCACCTTCCATATATCAAGGACCTGTAAAACCGCATTTTGGACACTTATAAAAACGTCCAAACTTTCTACACTTTTTACAGCGTCTTATTAGTATCTCTCCACAGTTTGGGCAAAAAAACTTTGTAGCTTCTGCCCCAGGTGGAATAGGCTTACCACAACTTGTACACGTGACCAATGTTATCGTTATTGTTTTTTCGGCCATCTCTTGATTCTCCAGTTTAAGAGTAGTGTTGTAAATGTTTGAGCTTCCTTATATTGTTTTATGTTATGTAAAAACTTTTATTGTCATTTCTGCATTCAAAAATTGGGCGTATTCAGATTTGGGTGTTAACCTCCGCGATATAGTTCCAAAGACTCCCATTAAGCTTGAGGATTTGAGTGGCAAATCCATTGCAATCGACGCTTATAATGCGCTTTACCAGTTTTTGGCAATAATACGGCAACCCGACGGCACTCCTTTGAAAGACAGAAGCGGACGTATTACAAGCCATCTGAGTGGTTTGCTTTACAGGACAAGCAACCTCGTAGAGTTGGGAATTAAACCTATCTATGTTTTTGATGGTACCCCGCCAGCCTTGAAAGAGGCTGAAATTAAGCGGCGTATGAAAGCTAAGGAAGAAGCTTTAGTGAAATATGAGCAAGCATTAAGGGAGGGGCGACTTGAAGAGGCGCGAATGTACGCACAAGCCACGGCTAGCCTCAAGGACTATATGGCTGAGGACAGTAAACATTTGTTAGATTTGCTAGGGGTTCCGTGGATTCAAGCTCCAAGCGAAGGGGAAGCGCAGGCGGCTCACGTTGTTAAGCGGGGAGATGCAGACTATTGTGCAAGTCAAGACTATGACAGTTTGCTTTTCGGTGCTCCGAGGCTTGTTCGCAACGTCACAATTTCTGGAAGGAGGAAGCTTCCAGGTAAGAATGTTTATGTTGAAGTTGTGCCGGAAATCGTTGAACTAGATCGCGTTTTAAAGGAGTGCGGCATTACTCACGAACAGCTCATTGACATTGGAATACTTGTTGGAACAGACTTCAACCCTGAAGGCGTAAAAGGGCTCGGTCCTAAAACAGCGCTGAAACTCATAAAAGAGTATGGCAGCATCGAGAATGCTTTGCCTCATATTAAAGATGCAGATTTTCCGGTGGACCCTCGCCAAATCAAGGAGATTTTTTTACACCCTAAGGTCACTGATAATTACAAAATAGAGTGGAGAGAGCCAGATATTGAAGGTGTTGTAAATTTTTTGTGCGGTGAAAGGGATTTTTCTGAAGACCGTGTTAGAAAGGCTGTTGAAAAAATACAGAGGGGGTTTGCAAAACTTAAGGGTAAAACAACTTTGGAGAGATGGTTTAGATGAGCGAGCTTGCCGTCGACGTTGACGGTTTATGTGTAATGTATGGTTCTATAAAGGCTGTGGATGGTTTAAGTTTTAAAATTAAACGTGGAGAAATCTACGGTCTATTAGGTCCAAACGGAGCTGGAAAAAGCAGCACGTTAAAGGTTTTGGCTGGTATACTGGAACCCAGTTATGGTAAAGTTGAAATTTTCGGAAAACCCATTTCTGAAGAGGTTGAGGTTAAAAGGCTTATTGGTTATGTTCCAGAAGAAACGGTTCTTTTAGAGTCGCTTACTCCACGGGAGTTTTTTGAGTTCATCGCTTCTGTGAGAGGCTTAAATGGAGGAGTCAATCTTAGGCTTTCAAAGCTTGTTTCGGCTTTTGAGCTTACCGAATATTTTGACACTCCTATTGCCACGCTTTCCATGGGAACTAAGCGCAAAGTATCAGTTATCGCTGCTCTTTTACACGAGCCGCCGCTTTTGATATTGGATGAACCTTTAATAGGGCTGGACGCCCGCTCATCAAGAATTTTGAAAGAACTTATAGCTCACCATGCAAGTAAAGGCGGAGCGGTCATTTTCTCAACACACATCATGGAAGTTGCCGAAAAAATCTGTCATAGAGTCGGAATAATCCATAAAGGCAAGCTTGTAGGTGAAGGAACAGTAGGCGAACTTAGACAGCTTATTCGAAGCGCAGAAGGCTCTTTAGAGGACATATTCCTTAAAGTTACCCAGCAGGAGGCTGGAATAAGAGATTTAATTGCAGCTTTAGAGGAAGAGTAAGGTGGCAAAGAAATTTTCTGAGTTGTGGAAAATTTCCAGTACAGTTTATAGGGAAATATGTTTCCAATCCCTCTTTTCCCTCCGTTTAGGTGCAACTCTTCCCCGGATGGACGCCCAGAAGGTTAGTAAGTTGGCAGGGCAGACAGAAATAAACATGTTGGTTAGCAAAATTCTCATAACGTTTTTTGTGGCTGTTTTGGCTGTTTTGCCATTAGGTTACTGGTCGTATTTCGTTGCAGGGTTAAGGCTGCAAGAGGAGCTGGCTGTCGTTGGCTGTGTTTCAGTTTATCTGTTGTCTCTGTTCTTTTTGTTAGTGATGCTTGGGCTTCAAGCTACAACATTGCTTATAGCAACGAAGGCGTTTGAAATTTTGGGCAGTTTTCCAATTTCGCGAAGAGACGTTTCTAAAATCGCGTTGCTGTCTTTTCTACGAATTTTTGACATTCCTTTAATAGTTGCGCTCTTGATTTTTCCAGCTACATTTTTCCTTGTTGTGCGCTCATTTTTTGGAAGCCTAGCCTCTTTGTTCGCTGTTGTTCTGACTGAGATTTTTGCCTTAGCTTTGACGATTGGTTTAGCAAAATTTTTCTATTCAAAAATTGTTAGCGGTGGGGGAGGCTCGAAGTATAAGACCGTTATGCGGTTTATTTACATGCTTATATGGGTTCTTCCATCTTTTGGAATCTACCTAGTTATGAATTTTGCTACACAAATCTTACAAATGTTTGCTCACTCGCTTGCACAGATATCATTTACCCATACGTTTGCGCTTGCCTTGGTGTATCCGTCTCGTTGGGTTTCACTGTTGCCTTTGCAGCATTCCCCAACAAAATTAGTCTGGCAGCCGCTGCCGCTTTAGCGGTTTCCACATTTTTATATTCGGTTTTGGGGTATTTTGGGCTGAACTATATGGGATCAACGATCAAGCGTATCGGTTCAAGCGGGGTTATAGTTGCTTCTAAGGCTTTTGTTAAGGACTTGCTTATTCGCCCTAAATCTGCCTTTTTTGGAATTGTGATTAAGGATTTAAGGGTGGCTTCTAGGTCTCCTTCTTACGCAAGTGTTCTAATGTTGCCAGCCTTGCAAACCATAATCCTTGTTCTGTCTATCTTAGGGCTTACAAACATAAACTTGGTAACTGTTCTCAGTCTTCTGGCTGGAGTTTCGTTGTTGTCGCTTATGGTGACTCCTATGTTGTTTTCGGCTGAAACATTAGCGTCAGCTTATACGCGGAGCCTGCCTTTAAAAAGGAGGACGGTGATCGCGGCAAAGACTTTTTTGTCAACGTTAACTTACGTTGGTTGTGCAATTGCATTGACTGTTGTTATATTATACTTAAGAAGGGAACTTGTTTCCATCATAGCTTTCGGGCTTGCGCAAGCCGTTTCTGTGGCTGCTGGATGTATGATGGAGTTGCTTCTGCTTGTAAGAAAGTTTTGGGACATAGAAATGTCTTCTAGCAACATTTATGCCAACCTGCCCGTTTTCATACTTGTGCTTATCCCCGGAATAATCCTTTGTTTAACACCTATAGGCCTATGCTTCATTGTTGGTTTTTCAAACCTATTATATGCCCTAGTCATTTTCCTTGCATGTGCAATCATAGAATTTGGAGCAGCTGCAACGCTCACTACTTTATTGATAAAAAACTGAAACTAAGCTTAAGAAATGAAGCGGTCTAAAATGAGCCTTCTTACTTTTAAGCTTTGTGCCCATAACGTCCAGTTAAAGGTACGAAGGCAACTCCACCAAGGTTTTCTCGGCTAATTTTGCCGTTGACACTTTTCGTCACTTTTATTAAGCTTTGGAAAAAGTGCACGCTTCCAACGGGAATAAGCATGATACCGCCAGGCTTTAGTTGTTCAATCAAGGGTGGAGGAACATCTGGCGCGGCTGCCGTCACTAAGATTCTGTCGTATGGCGCTTTTTCTGGGTATCCCATGGAGCCGTCGGCACATATTATTGTTACACGGTCGCCGTAGCCTGCTCGCATAATGTTTTTTCTTGCGAATTCAGCTAAGCCCTCAATTATTTCCACCGTGTAGACGTGTCCCCATTCGCTTCTTGGGGCGTCGCTGGGTGCTACTATCTCCGCTATTGTGGCGGCATGCCACCCTGAACCGGCTCCTATTTCGAGGACTTTGTGGCCTACCTCCAATTGGAGGGCTTCATTCATGATAGCTACCATGTTTCGCCTAGCTCAGCATGATGTATGCTGAGGCTATGTGGCGCCGAAACCGTCTGCCCAAAACCAATTGGAAGAGGTGTGTCCACCGCGCTATATTGTCGCATGTTTTCCGGTAGAAACTTGGCTCTTGGCACGCAACGCATCGCCCTAATCACTTTCGGAGTGCGGAGTACACCCTCCTTTATTAGGTTCTCAATAAGCTTCTCCCATTCCGCTTCCAAACAATACACCAAGCTAAAATATTGGTAGGGAAAGAATTTAAACACATATGCAAGCTTAAGCCAGAAACTTCTATTTCACCGTCACAGATTTTGCTAGGTTTCTTGGCTTGTCTGGGTCGTATCCCTTTTCCACAGCCATATAATATGCTAGAAGCTGCAGCGGGACAACAAATGGTATGGGCGATAAAACGTCCGGGACTCCCTTTGGAATTTCCACATAGTCGTCGGCTAAGCGTTTTATTTCCTCGTCTCCTTCTTCTATTATGGCTATTATGGAGGCTCCTCGTGCCTTCATTTCCATGATATTCCCTATAACAGTCTTGTGGGTGTCGTCTTTTGGACATATGAAAACCACCGGAAAGCCTTCTTCCACTAGGCTTATTGGTCCATGTTTGCTTTCACCCGCTGGAAACGCTATAGAGGGAATGTAGGCTATTTCCATAAGCTTAAGTCTGCCCTCGTAAGCTGTGGCCGTGCTTATTCCCCTTCCTAAAAAGAAGAAGACTCTCGCGTCCTTGTATTTTTTCGCTATACCTTTAACTTTTTCCTCCTGGGTTTGGATCACTGTTTCTACAATGCTTGGAAGCTTTTTCAATTTAGCCTCTATGAAGTCCATCTCATCTTGAGATATTTTTCCCCTTTTTTTGGCGAGTCTAAGAGCTAGTTGTGCAAGGACTGAAAGTTGCGATGTGAAGGTTTTTGTGGCGGCTACGCCTATTTCTGGCCCGGATTGTTGACAGATGTAAACCCGGGAAATTCTCGTCAATGTTGAACCAATGACGTTTGTCAACCCTAAAATCGTTGCTGCTCTTTGGCGGGCGATGTTTACAGCAGCGATAGTATCCGCGGTTTCGCCGGACTGGCTCACCGCCAAAATTGTACTGTCAATGTTCACGGACTTGCCGTGCTGTTCGATGAATTCGGACGCGATGACCGGGTATGTGGCTAAATAAGCAAGTTTGGAAAACATGTAAGAAGCTGCGAGACACGCATGGTAGGAGGTTCCACAAGCGACTAAGAAAACCTCTTTAGCACGGTCTAAAAATGTCGCCATCAAATCCAGATAATGCTCTTGAAGACGTAAGGTGTTCCGCAGACAAGCTGGTTGTTCGTGAATCTCCTTTAACATGAAGTGAGGATAGCCCTGCTTAACAGCCATCTCTGGTGTCCAGTCCACAATTTTTGGCTCTCGCACCACGTAGCTCGCATCTGAAATTTTCTTTATTTCGAAACCTTCAGGAGAAAGCACTACGAGTTCACCGTCGTCTATTATAACCGTCTTGTTAGTTAGTGGTAGGAAGGCTGGGATATCTGACGCGCAATAGATTGCGTTGTCTGCCAATCCTAGAACAAGGGGGCTTTCATTTCTGGCGCACACAATTTTGTCCGGCTCTTTAGCGGAAATTACTGCAATGGCGTATGAACCTTCGATTCTCCGCACCGCGTCCAGAACGGCATCTGCGAGGCTTATAAACGGATTTTTTTTCAGAGCTTCCTCTATCAAGTGGGAGATTACTTCCGTGTCTGTTTTTGAAACGAAAACGTGTCCCTTATTTTCCAGTTCAAGTTTTAACTCTGCAAAGTTTTCGATGATGCCGTTGTGGACAACAGCTATCTGCCCTGTGCAGTCAACATGCGGGTGTGCATTAACCTGTAAAGGGGCTCCATGCGTTGCCCATCTCGTGTGGCCTATGCCTATTCTTCCGGGCAAGTCATCCAGATTATGAATTTTGTGGACTTCGTCTATTTTGCCGCTGTCCTTTTTTATGTAAAGTTTTCCATCATACACTGTTGCTTCGCCAACCGAGTCGTAGCCCCTATATTCAAGCCTTTTCAATGCTTGGTGTATTATTGGTGCCGCGTTTCCGTCTTTAACAATACAGCCAAATATTCCACACAATGGTTTTGCCTCAGTGCCTTTTGATGGTTATTTCAAGCCGTATGTTGGTTTGGATTTTAATAAGTATTTTTAAATGAAAGTTTTTCCAGCTTCAAAATTTTTATTAATTGTTTTTCAAAGTTTCCAGTTTATTTTTGTTTTTCTCTTTTGGTTTTTCTTTGGATATTTGAAATATTTTTGTAAGGGTTTTATTGTAAAACTTTCTTGCTGGTTCTGCGTTCAAAATTTTGCTTAGTCCTCCATTTCCATATTTCGTTCACTAGCGTATTTGGCTAATGCTTCATGGTTGGAGGGGCTGTTGTAATTAAGATTTTAATAGTGGTGTGTCTTTATGGCTAGTGGGATGCTATGGCTAAAAAATTGTTGTTTCATGATAATGGGAAAAAGCGTTTGGTCAAGGAAATTATGGTTTTTGATGATCCTCAGAAGTTGAAGCTGGTTCTGGGCAAACTAAGCTGGAAAATTTTGGTTATGCTTTCCGAGCGGGAGATGTACCCACTTCAGATAGCCCGAGAACTCGGCATCCACGAGCAGAAGGTTTACTATCATATTAGAAAGCTTGCCAGGGCTGGCGTCATAACAGTTGCGAAACAGGAGAGCAAGAAAGGTGCTATAGCCAAATACTACCGAGCAACTTCAACGGCTTTTGGCGTGGAGACTCCTCATGGATATAAAGCTGTGGAGCATGCCGTCCCAAAAATGATGGATGAGCCTCTTAGAAAATTTTTCCACGAGTTTCTGCGGGATGATGAAGTTTTTGATGGGAAAATAGTTGTGGGCAGCCCATTGCCTCACGGACCTTTCAGAACAAGCGCTAGGGATGGGCATTATGCTTCCCATTTGGCTTTCTTTCTTGGACAGTTTGCGCGAATGCCCGAGGAATTCGTTGTTAAGTTGGATGTGGATGTTAAAGCTGAAAAAGAGGAAAGGAACAACTTGATTCTTGTTGGTGGTCCAGGAACAAACTTGTTGACGCAGGAGCTTAACGACTTTTTGCCTATAAAGTTTAACATGCAGCCTTCTGAGCAAGGCTTCTTGTTTGGCGGGCTTGTTTCCGCTAAGACTGGGCGTGTTTACACTGCTGACAGTGTGGGGCTTGTGGCGAAAATCGTTAACCCTTGGGATTCTAGCAAGCGGGTTATCGTTTTGGCTGGGAACAAGGCTGTTGGCACGAAGGCCTGTGTTTTGGCTTTAACAAACTTTTGGAAGAAAACGCTGGAAAAGTATAGGAACGAAGAGCCTTTCGCGACCGTTATACAAGGCTTTGACTTGGACGGTGATGGCAAAGTTGATTCAGTAGAAGTTTTGGAATGATGGCTAGTCTGCAAAGTTACGACTAGCTTTCAGGGACTCTTCATGAGGGCTATGGAAGTTGTCAACGCATTTGGACATAGAAATGTCAAGGCTACGCATAGAACTACTTTTGAAATAACAAAGGAGAAAGAGCTTTCCGTTAGAGGGGACTGTATAGTTGCGGTTTCAGCAGACAAAGGTTTTCCAGACTTTAGACCCGAGTTTAAGGAGCTTCTCCGCAGGGATGGCGCAAAACTAAAGGTTCAGATAGAAGTTAATGGAATAACCGAGACTGCGTCAGCTTTTGGCAGTTCAAAGCTCATTCTAGCTCATCCTACTGATTTGGTTGTTAGGAAAAGCAACCACATCTGTAATAGGACGTTGGCTATAAGGGCAGATAAGGCTGCCTGTGATCTTTCAAGGGAGCTTGTGGCAAGGCTGCAAAACCCAGCGCAGAAGGTGCGAATAATTTTGATGGTTGAGGTTTAGATGATTTCAGCGTCTATGACTGCTTGCCATTCGTAGGGGGCTGTTTCGCGGACAAACCTTGAAAAGAGAATCGCTTTCACAGTTCTTCCGTGTTTCTCCACTTCTTTTGTGAATCGTGTTTTTAAGGTTTCCAGGCCATCCATGCCTCTGGCAAAACCATAGAAGTGTATAATGCCACCTTCCGGTTTTAGTGCTTCACACGCAGCGTCGATAAACTCGATGGCCTTTTCCGGCAAGTTCATTATTATGCGATCTGCTTTTCCGCGAAGTTGCTGTTTAATGATCTGCCTTGCATCGCCCAAAATTGGGTAAACTTTTTGGTTGACGCGGTTTAATCTAATGTTCTTTTTTAAAAGTTCGATGGCAGCTGGGTTTATGTCTATAGCGTAAACCTTCACATTCACATGTGTCTTCGCAATTAGCACTGCGAAAGGCCCAATTCCAGCAAACATGTCAACGACTGTTTCACCCTCTTTAACCACGGACGCCACACGCATGTGCTCGTGGGATAGGCGTGGCGAAAAGTAGGCTTTTGCTAAATCTACATGGAATTGGCATCCATGTTCTTTATGGATTGTTTCAGTTTTATTTTGTCCGGCGATTATGTTGAACTCTCTCAGGCGGTATTCGCCCTTAATGGCTCCAGATTTAGCCAAAACTGTCCGTACATTTTTGTGCACTTGCAGTATGGCGTTTCCTATATCTGTCTTGTAGGCTTCAAGTTCTGGCGGAATTTCGACGATGGCTATATCTCCGACAAAGTCTAATGCGCGGGGGAGACAAGCCAGCAAGTGCGGCGGCATTCTATCCTCTAAAACTTCACGGATTGTTTTTGGTTGTTTATGCCGTTCTGGGAAAGTGTATGTTGAAACTTCTATGGTTGGGCTGTGCTCTTTAAGTTTTTCAAGTTCATCTGGTTTGGGGTTTCTGGTCAAAGGCACATAAATGTGGTTGTTATCTCTTTGGATTTCCAGTTCCTTGTCAATTATCCCAAGTTTATTGGCAGTGGTTATGACTTTTTCGCCATAGGCCTTTGGTGTTTTGAGGCAGAGCGCGGTTTTTGACACTGTTAAACGCCTAAAAGGCTATTCTATTATCTTGAAGAAGTCTCTTTCGGTTATTATGCCTACAAGTTTCCCATTCTGGACAACTGGTAAAGCGCCGAGGCTTTTCTCCCGCATTATTTCGGCTGCGCGTCCCGCGTCTACGTCCGGCTCAATTGTTAAAACTTCTTTTACGGCTATTTGGAGGGCTGGTGTGTTCAGCACTTGGGTTATTGTTCCGGACTGGAGGTGTTTGAAGACTTCGCCTGTGCCGAAGAACCGTATTATGTCCATGGCTGTTATTATGCCAACTAATTTGCCATCTGCGACTATTGGAAGCCTTCTAAAGCCGTGAGCTATCATGGTTTTCTCAGTCTCGAAAATTGTTGTTTGGGGTAGAGCTGTAACCACGTGGCTTGTCATTAGCTCTGAAACTTTCACTCCGCTTATTCGTCCCGCGAATACGTGAACTATGTCTCTTTCCGTTATTATTGCCCTAACACGGTTTTCTTCGTCAACAACCGGCAAACCACCCACGTTTTTCTCCTTCATTATTTGTATTGCTTCGCTTATTTCCGAGGTGGTTTTGACGGCGAAAACCTTCTGGTTCATTATCAGCTTTATTGGTTCGTTTATGGCTTTAAAGAGGTTTCCCGAAAATTTTTGTTGAATTATTTCGAATTTTTTGCCTCCACCTAAATAATCGATAATGTCTGTGGCTGTGACGATTCCCGCCAAGGTTTTTGTTCCAGGATCTGCTATGGGGATTCTGCGGAACCTTTCATTGGCCATTATTTTGATTGCGTCGTAGATGGGTGTTGTGGGCGCCATTGTTATGACTGGGCTTTTGGCTATGTGGAGTATTTCGCCTTCCCGTTTTTTGGCTGTGGAGCTTTTAAGCGAAACCGGGCCTTTTCCTCTTAATGTTCGCCTAAAAGTTTCTCTACTCATTTTCACCTACCTAACTTAACATTATTTCACGATTAGTTTGGCTATATCTTCACGGTCCACTATGCCTATCAGCTTTCCGTCCTTGTCAACAACGGGGACGCGACCAATGTCTTTTGAAACCATTACTTTTGCGACGCGTATTGCCTTTATCGAAGGCTGCACTGCTATCACGTTTGTCTTCATCACTGCCGAAATTTTAGTTGGCGATCTGTATCTTCCCTTGTGCGACTCGAAAGTTGGCAAAAGCGCACCGCTTTCAAGAAGGTCTTTCTGTGTTACAATTCCCACAAGCTTGTCTTTGACGACTACTGGAAACCCAGCTAAAGCTTTTTCTTGCATTAAGCGCCAAACGTTGTCCACTTCGTCTTCTGGGCTGCATGTTAAAACTTTTGTTGACATTATTTCGGAGACCGGTTTGGCCAATTTTTCTGGGCTTGTTTTTATGATGTTTTCTATGAAGTTTTCAAGGCCTAAGACTCCTTTTAAGATTTTTTCAGTGGGAGTGTTTACGACTGGTATGCACCATTCGTCTAGGCGAATCATTTCTCGGACTGTTTGGTAAGCGTCGTTTTCCATGGTGGCTATGTATTTTGGGCTTGCCATTATGCCTTTCACTTTTATCGGCGAAATCGACGAGGAAATGGTCATAACTGAAGTTCGGGAGACAACTCCAACAACTCTTTTTTCACCGTTTATTACTGGGAGAATCCTTAAGGAGAAGTCGCGGATGAGGGATCGAGCTTTTGTGGCGAGTTCATCCTCATAAATAGATGGGTGTTTTTGGTTTGCTATTTCTTCGACACGCAAACAGTCTCCCCTTTTCCGCTATTCCTCAACTTCTAACTCGGCTCGGCAGTCCTCGCATAGAAAAGCGCCGTCCACCTCTTTTAGGTTGTCTGACCATCCTCCGCAGCGGTCGCAGTACCCGCTTAGGGATGCTTCCTCTTCTGTTGTTTCTTCCGGTATCGTTTGCGTCATGTTTTCGCCTTCTATTAAGGCCTTCTCGTAGATGGTTTCTATGAGTTCTGGCATAACTGCCAAAATGTCCTTGCTTGAGATAAGCCCAACTAGTTCGCCTTTGTAGACTACGCCGAGCCTTCTGATGTTTAGTCTGCTCATTTTTCTGGCAGCTTCGTTTATTGTTTCGTCGGGTTCTATGGTTATTAGGGGAGTGGTCATCACATCCTTAGCCTTAACCATGTCTGGTTTGAGGTTTTTTGCCAGCACCCTCGCGACCAAGTCTCTTTCGGTTATTATTCCTATGGGTTTTCCTTCCTTGTTTACAACTATTATGCAGCCCAGCTCATGTTTTTCCATGAGTTCTGCGACGCGATTCGCTGGGGCTTCCTCGTCGACGGTTATGACCGGGCTGCTCATCACGTCCCTTACGAGCATTCTGGATCTTAAACCTATTTCAGCCATTGTTTTCCAACCGCTAGCCTCTTTTCCAACCTTCACTGTGTCCAATCAACTCAAGAATGTAAAGTGGCATTTAAAACTTGTCATTTTTCGTGTGTTACATGTTTTTGGGTTGAAAGAAGCTTATTATTTTTGGTCGTGTTTGTCTTAACCGTTGGAGGAAACGTGTATGCTTAGAACAAATGTTGACAAGCTTGTTAAAATTTCAGTGGTTGGCGAAGTAGCCAGCCCAGTTTTTGGAAGAGGCATATACAATATTTCAGCCGAAGGGGTTCCCATGGTTTTGCCGGGCGTCGGCGGCATAACCTATAATGTGCGGGTTGGCGACCCTGCATGTGGTTGGGAGGCGGACCATGTTGAGCCAGGCGTGAGCATAGAGAACAAGGAGAATGATCCGCGGTTTGGACAGGGAGCCAACACGGCTTTGAATGTGCTTTCATGTGTTGGAAACGAGGCTGTTGTTGTTTCGGGCGACGCGAAAGGTGCTAGGGGAGTTGTCACGGGCAAGCATGGCGGGATTGAGCATGTTCTTGTAGATTTTCAGCCGGAGGTTCTTGAAAGGCTCATGTTGGGCGACAAGGTTCTTGTGAAGGCTTTCGGTGTGGGCTTGAAGCTTTTGGATTTTCCGGACATAAAAGTCATGAATATGGATCCACGTTTTCTGGAAGCTTTGAACCCTAAACCCGTGGGCGACAAGCTTGAGGTTCCGGTGACTCATGTGATTCCGGCGGCGATTATGGGTTCTGGGCTCGGCGCGAACCAGACGTATTCTGGCGACTATGATATTCAGCTTTTTGATGAGGCAACTCGCCGTGAATATGGGCTTGACGACTTGAGGCTTGGTGATTTGGTGGCGATAATTGATGCAGACCACTCTTATGGGCGAATCTACCGTAAAGGCGCGGTTTCCGTAGGCATAGTTGTCCACACCAACTGCGTGTCTTCTGGGCATGGCCCGGGTGTAACGACGCTTTTCACTTCTTCGAAAGGCAAAATAATTCCGAAAATAGATTCAAAAGCCAATATTGCTTGTCTGCTGAATTTAAGAACAGATATATAAGCAAGAGGTTACATCTGATATTATTAAAACTGTATGTGAGATGTTTGTGTTATGCCGTACAAGCGAAAGAGCCGTGGAAGGTCGAAGGGTGCAAAAGGTAGAAGCGGCTTTGTTCACTGTGCAAACTGCGGCGAGCTTGTGCCAAGGGACAAAGCGAAAAAGGTTACGCGTAGGCTTTCCCTGGTTGATCCTGCCTTAGCCAAGGAGCTTCGCCAGAAAGGCGCCTATATTTCTGCGCCTGTGGACACTAAGTATTATTGTGTTTCTTGTGCTGTGCATTATGGCATTGTAAAGGTTCGAGCCAGAGAGGAACGCAAACTCCGCATGGGCAGAAGGGTTTAGGCTTCGCTTTTCTCTCTTTTCTTTAAAGTTTTGTAGACGTAGAAGCCTCTTTGAAGTACTGTTAGATTTGTGAGCGCTGCTAGAAGTATTATACTTGCTTCTAGGGCGTTTTTCAAGAACATTTCGGCTATGCTCGCTGCCGCGATTATTATTAGGCGTTCGGCTCTTTCAGCTAAGCCTATGCTTTCCATTTTTATGCCGGTGGCTTCGGCTCTTGCGCGGCTGTAGCTTACCAGCAATGAGCCTACCAGCGCTGTTAATCCCCAGTGGAGTGTGCACATTCCGCCTAGCATTATGCCTGCATATATGGCTGCGTCTGCGTATCTGTCTAAAAGTGAGTCTAAAAAGCCCCCGAAGGGGGTGGTTTTCTGGCAGAGCCTAGCCAAAGCGCCGTCCAACATGTCGCAGTAGCCCGAAAGTAGAAGCAGCACTACGGCCCATGGAAGGTTCTGTCTTCCACCAGTGTAGGCTAAAGCCGAAAGCATGGCGAAAACTATGCCTAGAGCGCTTATGGTGTTTGGCGTTAAGCCCAGTTTGTCGGCTGCTTTTGCCTGGGTTTTTATGGCGGACTGCACTTTTGCTTTAAGCCTTGTCAGCATAGCTTTCGCTTTTTCATTGTGGCAATTCTTATTTAAGAATTACAAAAAATGAGCGGTGTAAAACTTGGAGCGTGTGTGGTTTGATAAACGTGAACGTGGTTAAGGTTAGCGATAAGAGGTTTTTGGGTGTTAGGGTTGAGTTTCCAGACTCGCCGCCATTGGTGCTTATTGTGGCGGAGAAAGGCTTCGTCATGTGTGGTTTCCTAAACATCAAAGCAGCGGAACGCCTCGGTGTGGCGGCAGCCATGGTCAGCGGAGTAAAAACCTTCGAGGATGTTTTGAATGCGGAGGTTAAAGCCGCCACTTCAAAGGCGAAAAGCCTAGGCATTCAGCCGGGAATGCGGGGTTCAGAAGCATTATTGCATATGGCGTGAGAATGTCAATTATTTAGGCTGGTCGGCTACTGCTAAATTGGATACCCCTCTAGGTTTTCTTTCATTTAGTTGGGGAAAAACAGCCAATAGCGTCTAGCCCTCTCTAGAGTTTTGCTGTGTCTCCCTCAGAAGCGCGGTTAAAGCTGCCTCTTTTAAGGTTTTATTGTTAGGAGTAGGAGTTCTAGTGGTTTTAGCTCGCCCGTTACTGGGTCAACTTGCAGTCCGAGTTCTTCAAGGGTTGTTACGCCCAACACTTCCGCGTCTGAGTTTTCGCCGAAAATTACGGTTGAGTATGTGCTTTGCCCGTTTATCTCTATTTCTGCGGCCCCAAACTCCCGTTCGACGAGTCTTCCATCCGCTGTTTTGAATTTCCGCTTTCCCCGCGGCTTTATTTGGAGTTTTTCAAGAAACTCGCGTTTAATCATCGTGTATATTGAGCCTGTGTCGGCGAGAAGTTCCCTTTCGGCTTCCAGCTCTGGCTTGTGGATGTTTCGAATTTTCACCTTGACTTTAACGTAGCCCATTTCAAGGCGTTTCTCCTATTGAATTATTGTTTTGGCAATCCTAATAAGTGCTTCTTGGCATATCACTGAGGCTGGCTGGAGGGGGCATGGAATCGTCTAAGGAGGCTGTTTTGGAGGCTGTTGCTTCAGAAGTTAGGGCTTGTAGGCGTTGTGGGCTTTGGAAGACCCGCAAGAACGCTGTTCCGGGCGAGGGCAGTTCAGAGGCCAAAATAATGTTTGTTGGGGAGGCGCCGGGCTACTGGGAAGACGTTAAGGGCAGGCCTTTTGTTGGGGCTGCTGGCAAGTTTTTGGACATGCTTTTGGCTGAGGCCGGCCTTCAACGGAGCCAAGTCTTTATTGGGAATGTTTTGAAGTGTCGTCCGCCCGGCAACCGGGAGCCAGCCCAAAGTGAGGTTGAGGCTTGCACGCCCTTTTTGGATAAGCAGATTTTGGCAATACAGCCAAAACTCATAGTTACCCTTGGGCATTATTCTACGGCTTACATTTTCTCGAAGGCTGGAATAGCCTTTAAAGGCATTACGGAGGCTAGGGGCAAATTCTACCAAGCAAAAGTTTTGGGCTTAGCTGTGACTGTTTTTCCAACACTGCATCCAGCAGCGGGGCTCTACAGCGCCAAATACAAGCAACTCCTTATGGATGATTTTAAGCTGCTTAAGGCGAAAATTTTGGAGCTGAGTTTGGCTGGTTCAGTCTAGCTTTTTGGCGGTTTTAAGCGCGTTTAATAGTTCTTCCGCGTCTTTGTAGGTTTTTGATGGCAGTTCTGCCAACAACTCCGCCAACCTAACCTGCCGACCCTCCTCAACTTCCACAAGCCTCCATCCCACCTTTTTGACCAGCATGCTTTTTGGTGCTGGATACCGCGTTTTGGCTATAACGCTTTTAACGGATTCCAAACCCACCGCACCAGTGATTTTTGGGAATTTTCCAGTTGCGAGATACTGCATAAACCGCAATCCGTCCTCAAACATGGAGAGGTTGTTGAAAAGCACATAAACCGTTTTGCCTTCCGCCTCAAAATTTTTGGCGGTTTCGCCAAGCCTCCGCAGCTCCTCATCCGTATACTGGTAATAGTAGAGTTCCTTGCCCAAGCCGTGTAGTCGAAAATAGGCGATTTGGCTTGTGTAGGCTGGCAAAACCCGGAAAGGGTCGGTGACATGCACCACGTCAAGACTTTTTAAAACTTGGCTGAGCTTTTCTATGATTTCGGGTTTTTCCCATTCTGGTCCACGGGTCTCCCACACGAGGGTTAGGTCTTCACGGTTTATGTTTGCGAAGAATTTTTCCGCCTCGCCGAGTTTGTCCGGACGGAAGGAACCGGGCGTCTGTATCAGCAATACTTTCGCGTTTAGGATTCTGCATATCTTTTTCATTTTTTCGAAGGCTTGGATGCTTGTTTCGTCGAGCCTCATTTTGGCTTTGTGGCTTATGTCTTGGTGGGCTTTAACCGTGAACTCGAAGTCTTCCGGGGCTTTTTCACGCCATCCTTCAACGGTTTCAGGCTTCGGATACTCGTAAAAAGTGCTGTTCAATTCGACCAGCTTGTAATTTTCGAAGTAACGTTTCATCGAAGTTGGAAAACCGCAACACCCCACCTTAATCAAGGCTAAACGCTCCCCTAAACTGTTATGTGCTAACTTTAGGGGGTGGGCGAACAGCCCTACCAAGCTTTACGCGTAAGGCTATGCGGTAAAGTTTGCGGAGAGACTTCACAAGCTGCTCGACGGTTGGCAGCGCCGAGTAAATTAGGGGTATGTGGTCATACTCCGCCAGCCTAACCGAATACTCGTCCGGCTTCACGCCGTGGAAAACCACAACCCGGGGTTTTAGGCTGCTCATGCGCACAAGCATCATGGGCGAGTTCTCATTCCCAATATTTGTGAAAACCAGCGCTCGCTCGGTTGTGGCGCCAAAAAGTTGGGCGTATTCAAAACCAGAAAGAGTTTCAATGGTTTTCTTGCTGTCCACAACCGTGTAGCCCAAAACCTCCTTGACGGGTGGACTAGGGCAAGCCACAACATCGCCCTTAATAGCTTTACACAAATATTCAACCCGCACTGGGATGGGAAACTCCCGCAAATCCACAACAGCCATGCTCGGCGAACTCGTAAGCTTAGCGAACTCGCGGATAAAGCGGCTCCCCCTCTCCTCGTCAATCTTCAACAAAGCCCAAACAAAACGCCGCACAAACTTTGTGCCAGGGCTTTTGCGGCGTCCGCTTTCATAATCGCTTATAACCGAAGGCGAAAGCATCATTTTATCAGAAAGAGTTGTCTGCGAAACGCCGAAAAGCTCCCGCCATTTCCGCATGGTGGCGCCCGGCCTGTTGGATAAGATAATTTCGCCAGCAATTCGCCTCGCAAGAACCTCGCGAACACTTGGAGACACAGACATTTAAACGCCTATCCCTTCAGTCCGCCCAATCTCCACCCATAAACATGCAAATATAAAACTGTACCGCTAGCCTAGGGCGGAACAGAAACAAGAAGAGTTGTTAACGCCATGAAAGGTTTTGAATCTGCAATTGTGCAGAAACCGTCTTGCCATCACCAGCGGTGGCGCCGTTGTATTCTTGTAACGATTTTATGGTGAAAGTTCCGTTCTTCACACGTTCAATGGCCGTGACAGCGGCGTGGGCAGCTGCAATGGTGGTTATGTATGGAGTCTTACATTCAACAGCAGTTCTTCTAATGTAGAATTCATCATCCTTTGGACCCTTGCCCTTTGGCACATTGATTATTAGGCTGATTTTTCCAGACCTTATGTAGTCAACAATGTTTGGTTGTCCCTCGCTGACTTTTGGAACCACCTCAGCCTCAACTCCCATCGCGGATAGGGTTTCCGCTGTTCCACGGGTTGCCAAGATTTTGAAGCCAAGCTTAGACAGTTTTTTGGCTATTGGCGCAATGCGCAGCTTCTCCTCGTCTCTGACGCTTATGAAAACTGTCCCGCTTGTGGGCAGCTTAGTTTCGGCAGCCACCTCCGCCTTGTAGTAGGCCATTCCTAAATCGCTGTCTAAGCCCATAACCTCCCCAGTGGACTTCATCTCCGGCCCAAGCACCACGTCCACTCCTGGAAGTTTGTCAAAAGGGAATACAGCCTCCTTAACGGCCACATGATTCAGCTTCGGAGTCCCCGTTATTCCTAAATCTTTCAGTTTTTTGCCAACCATGACTTTGGCGGCCAACTTCGCAAGTGGAACACCCGTTGCCTTACTAACAAAGGGCACTGTTCTCGAAGCTCTGGGATTTGCCTCAAGCACGTAAACCGTTCCATTCTTCACTGCGAATTGGACGTTTATCAACCCGACAACGGAAAGCTCCTTAGCCAACTTACACGTGTAATCTATCATTGTTTGAATGGTTTTCTCGCTGAGGCTGAAGGGCGGCAAAACGCACGCTGCATCTCCGGAATGCACACCAGCCTCTTCAATGTGCTCCATAACCCCACCTATGTAAACGGTTTCTCCATCGCAGACGGCGTCGATTTCCGTTTCAACGGCGTCCTCCAAAAACTTGTCAATTAAAACCGGATGCTCTGGAGAAACCTCTATGGCTTCACTCATAAACCTCAACAAAGTTTCCTCGTCATACACTATGTCCATGGCTCTACCGCCAAGCACGTAAGAAGGCCTAATAAGCACGGGGTAGCCCAGTTTCCTCGCAACCTGTTTCGCCTCCTCTATGCTCATGGCTGTTCCATTGGGAGGCTGCGGTATCCCAAGCTTTTCCACAATTTCCGCAAAACGTTTTCTATCCTCAGCCTTGTCTATTCCATCTGGCGGTGTTCCAAGGATCCGGACGCCTTGCCTCTCCAGCGGTATGGCCAAATTCAGCGGTGTTTGCCCGCCAAACTGAACAATGACACCTTCGGGTTTCTCCCGCTCAATAATGTTCATCACGTCCTCGAAGGTTAATGGTTCAAAGTAGAGTTTATCGGCGGTGTCAAAGTCTGTGCTGACGGTTTCGGGGTTGCAGTTCACCATTATGGTTTCGTAGCCTTCCTCCCTCAAAGCCTTAACCGCGTGAACACAACAATAGTCAAACTCTATTCCTTGGCCGATCCTGTTCGGCCCAGAACCAAGTATCACGATTTTCTTTTTACCCGTGTCTCTAACTTCGTCTTCATCCTCATAGGTGGAATAGTAGTATGGGGTTTCAGCCTCAAACTCAGCTGCACATGTGTCCACCATCTTGTAGGTTGGAATTATGCCTAACCTCTTCCTCAAAGCCCTAACTGTAAGCTCGTCCGTGCCGAGGAGGTAAGCTATCTGTCTATCCGAAAAGCCTAAACGTTTAGCCTTAAGCAAAACCTCCCTTGGAATGGTTTCAACAGTGTATTTTACGAGTTCTCCCTCCATGTCAACGATATTTTTAATCTTGTAAAGGAACCATTTATCGATCTTTGTCAAATCGTATATTTCGTCTATGCTCATGCCGCTTTTTATGGCGTGCCTAATGTAGAAGACGCGTTTGTGGGTGGGGATTCTCAAATAGTCCCTAAGGGTTTTAACGTCTGGTATGGGTTCATCTTTACCGTCGGCGCCCAACCCGTAGCGGCCAATTTCCAGAGACCTAATAGCCTTTTGCAAGGCTTCCTCGAAGGTTCGACCTATAGCCATAACCTCGCCTACAGACTTCATTTGGCTTGTTAACGTTTTATCAGCGTCGGGGAACTTGTCGAAAGGCCACCTTGGAATCTTAACCACAACGTAGTCTATTGTTGGCTCAAAGGAGGCTGGCGTCTTCTTTGTAATGTCGTTTGGAATCTCGTCAAGAGTCAATCCGATAGCAAGCTTGGCGGCAATCTTGGCTATCGGGAAACCAGTGGCCTTAGACGCAAGGGCCGAGCTTCTGGAAACACGGGGGTTGATCTCTATGGCTACGAAGCGGCCGTTCTCCGGGTGAACAGCAAACTGTATGTTGGATCCGCCTGTTTCCACGCCGACGGCCCTTATGATTTTGATGGCAGCGTCTCTAAGGGCTTGGTACTCCTTGTCTGTCAAGGTTTGGGCTGGAGCCACTGTTATGCTGTCTCCGGTGTGGATGCCCATGGGGTCCATGTTTTCTATGGAGCAAATTATGACCACGTTGTCGGCTGAATCCCGCATCACTTCCAACTCATATTCTTTCCAGCCTATAACTGCCTCCTCTATCAAAACTTGGCCTATGCGGCTGTAGGTTAAACCCCTAGAAACTATTTGGATGAGATCCTCCCTGTCATAGGCTATGCCACCCCCTGTGCCTCCAAGGGTGAAAGCCGGCCTTATTATGACCGGATAGCCTATATCTTCAGCGATTTTCAACGCTTCTTCAACCGAGTAGGCTGGCGCGCTTTTAGGAACCGGTATTCCTATACTTTCCATGGTTTGCTTGAACAGAAGCCTATCTTCGCCCCGTTTAATGGCTTCAAGCTTCGCCCCAATCAGCTCCACACCGTAACGGTCAAGGATGCCTCTCTCGGCAAGTTCAGCGGCGAGGTTTAACCCAGTCTGTCCACCGAGAGTTGGAAGTAAAGCGTCTGGGCGCTCCCTCTTGATTATTTCCGTCAAGAATTCAACAGTTAATGGTTCAATGTAGATCTTGTCCGCCATCTCCGGGTCCGTCATTATTGTGGCTGGGTTAGAGTTAACCAGCACAACTTGGTAGCCTTCCTCTCTCAAGGCTTTACATGCTTGACTTCCAGAATAGTCAAACTCGCATGCCTGCCCAATTATAATGGGGCCTGAACCGATTATCAAGATTTTATGGATATCTGTTCTCTTCGGCATTACGTGTACTCCCTCATGGTTTTTGCGAAATCGTCGAAGAAGAAGTAAGTGTCATGGGGGCCGGGGCCGGCTTCAGGATGGTATTGGACGGCTTTTATGGGCAGCTCTTTATGTTTTACGCCTTCCACAGTGTGATCGTTCAAGTTTATCTGGGTTAGAATTAACCCTGCCTTTTCAAGGGTTTCTTCTGCCACGGCGAACCCGTGGTTTTGGGTTGATATGAAAACCCTTCCTGTTTCAAAGTCCTTAACAGGCTGGTTTGCGCCTCTGTGGCCGAACTTAAGCTTGTAAGTTTTTGCACCTAAAGCCAGCGAAATTATCTGGTGGCCTAGGCAAATGCCATACAAGACAACTTTGCCAACAAGCTTTCTCACAGTTTCAATCGTCTCCCTAACCCTCACCGGGTCGCCTGGACCGTTTGAAACAAGGACGCCGTCTGGGTCATATTCGAGGATTTTCTCTGGTGGAATGTTGTATGGAACCAGTATTATGTTTGCATAGTTTTGTAGTAGCCGAATTATGCTCCATTTAACGCCGCAGTCAACCAGAACCACGTCTAACTTCTGGCCAGCCTCAATTATCTTTGGCTCTTTAATGCATACTTTTGGCACCACGTCAATCTCCGTTATTGCTGGCTGCCTTCTAGTTTTCTCAATCAAGTCTTGGATGTTTGGTTCGTCTTTTCCATCATAAACCACAAGCGTGCTCTTCATTGTCCCATAGATCCGAATTTTCTTCGTAAGCATTCTTGTGTCAACGCCTTGTATGCCTGGAACCCCTTGTTCTTCGAGGAATTCTGGCAGGGATTTTTCGGAGCGCCAGTTGCTGGGTGTTTCG
>CAZZMT010000038.1:0-32316 GCA_964655395.1 uncultured Candidatus Bathyarchaeia archaeon
GGAAGGCTTCGCGAGCTTTTGGTTTCGGGTGCTAGGGTTGTTTTGAGGAGGGGCGGTGCGGCTGGTGGGCGGAAAACTGTTTACGACATTGTGGGTGTTTATAGTGGCGGAGTGGTTGTTTCTGTTGATTCGCGGGTTCCAAACAAGCTTGTTCTTCAAGCCTTGAAGAACGGGGATTTGGCAGAGTTCCATGGCTACGCCCATTTTAAACCCGAGCATACTCGCGACCATGTAAGGTTTGATTTTCTGCTTTACGGCGGTTCAGCGGCTAAACCCTGCCTTTTAGAGGTTAAGTCTTGCACTTTTGTACGGGACGGGGTTGCAATGTTTCCAGACGCGCCGACGGAGAGAGGCGCCAGACATGTTTTGGAGCTTGCTAAGGCTTTGGGTGAAGGTTTTAGGGCTGCCGTTCTTTTCGTAATCCAGAGAATGGACGCTAAAGTTTTTACTCCAAACGATGAAACGGATCCAAAGTTTGGGAAGGCTCTCCGAGAGGCGGCGAACCGCGGAGTAGAAGTTTACGCTTACATGGCGAGTTTTTCTGGAAACAAAATTGTTTTGGATGGAAGGGTTGAGGTTAGGCTTTAAAATGTTTGATTTGGCCGTTGGCGAAGGAGAAATTATAAAAACAAGTTCTAAATGAAAACATTTAACTCAAGTTTGACGGAGATGCCGTGCATGGCCAAGGCTGTTGAAAGAAAGTTTGTGGCTGTGGATCCGGCTAAATGCACGGGCTGCAGCCTGTGCGAGTACGTTTGCGTTCTAGAAAAGAACGAGCCTCTCTGGAATCCTTTAAGGTCTAGAGTTAGAGTTATACGTCTAACACCAGCCTTCAACCTGGCTTTGACCTGCCGATTCTGTGAAAATGCGCCTTGCGTGAGGGCTTGCCCCAGAAACGCCCTAACCCAGTCTGAAGAAGGCTTCATCCTTGTCGATGAGGCGAAGTGCGACCGGTGCGGCTGGTGTATTCAAGCCTGCCCATACGGTGGGATTTCGCTTCACCCAGACAAGAATTTAGTTTTGGTCTGCGACCTATGCAGGAACAATCCGGAAGGGCCCCAATGCGTCCAGTTCTGTCCAGAAGAAGCCCTAGAGCTCGTGGCGAATGATGAGGCTGTGACTAAGAAGTGGGTTGCAGCCATGGAGAAGATACCCGCCAACATTGAAAAGTTGACAAATCTCGTGAAGAGGCGGGAGTGGGCTACGCTGTTTGACGAGGCTGAGGACCGGGCGAAGAGGCTTTCAGAAAAGCTTGAAGCCATAAACAAGAAGTGGGGTTATAGGCTAAAACAGATCTAAAGCCCCTTTTTAGGCTTTACTTTCACAGTCGAAGCATAAGTCGCTTTCACGGTTAGTCCAAAAAACTTTGCCGCACTTTTTACATGCGGTTTTCCACAGCAAACCCTTCTCTTCCGTCTTTGTTGATGCAAAGCCGAACTGCGGCTTTGGAAAGGCTATGGCCCTTTTGTGGCATAGCGGCTCGCATGCGGTGCAGCCATTAACGCATTTGTGCGGATTAGCCACCACTGCTTTGCCATCCACAAAAGCGAACACGTTGTTTGGGCAGAACTCTACACAGCGGGGCTTGCCATATGGAGCGCAGCCGTCGCATTTTTCTGGGAAAATTGTGGGGTACCATGGCGTGCAAGCCTTAGCCATAGCTACAACGACCCGCTTAACATGCCGTATAGAAAGCCGAAGGTTACGCTTCCAGCCCAAGCGACTATAAAGTAGGTTGCCACAACCTTCCATTTGGCTATTCTGGAAACAGCCATAGCGTTTGCGAAGTCGTAGGGTTGTCCCATAAGCCAGCTTAACAGTGCGCCTTTTGACATGCCCTTGTTCCAAAGCTCTTGTCCCAAAGCGATTTCAACAAGGGTTGGCGTGTAGAGGGGTCCTCCCAAAACAGAGGCTATTAGGATTCCCGTCGGGCCTGTCAGGTAGGATTCAACTATTTCTTCTGGGATGAAGGCTGAAAGGTAGCCTACCACTATGAGGCCTATGATGAAGAATGGGAGAATCTGTTTCGCCAAGTACCCGGCAAATTTTAGGGCAGCCCAAAGCCTCTCGTCCAAGGGCGGCTTAACAACCTCCACTTTGGCTGAAGACCCAGCGGCAGAGTCAGCCACCTGAAACTCTTTCTCTACAGCCTTGCCCCAAGGCGTTGCGGAAACAATTAAACCGGCGATTACTGCTACGGCTGCGGACGCTATTATGCGCGCTCCAGCAACCGCCCACGAAATCATTTCGCCAGTCATCAAGATTGTTAAGATGTTAGCTGCTGGCGCCATTAAAAGGAATGTGATGGCTGGCCCTACGCCCGCCCCCGCGTAAAGTATTCCGCCGAAGAGCGGCACCATAGTGCATGAGCAGACTGTTAGGAAGGGCGCCATGCAAAGGGCTAAGCCGTATCCGGCTGCTTTCCCCCTTCCCATATACCGCGTTATGGTTTCTTTCGGCACAAATTCGTAGATTAGGCCAGCGACGCTGAAAGCGAAGAGGAGGCATATCCAAGCGTGGCTAAAGTAGTCAGCAATATACAATGCTGGAATTGCAACATATAGGAGGGGGGACTCCCAAAGGCCGAACTCGGAAAGTTTGTCCTTGAACGTTTCCTTTGTTGGTCTAGCCGTAACTCGACTGTAGATTAGGAGACCTATAACTATTATGAAGAAGGCTAGCAAAACTGCTTTTCGAACGGCTCTCTTTGTTTTTTCCTCCATGTGCCTTTCGCCTTTTATTTGGCTGCTTCTATTATCAGTTTTTCAACTTCCTCTGGGCTTGGAACCCGCCCTATAATTTTGACAGCGTTGTTTATGGCTATGGCTGGCGAAACCAAGACGCCGTATTTTTGGACGATTTCCTTCGACATTATGTTAGCCTTTTCAACGTTAACCACAACGCCGGCTTGCTTGAGTTTTTCTGCAGCTTTTTCCACGGCCTTTTTGGCTGCTTGGCAACGCATACAAGGCGGCTCAGGCCCTATGACTTCAACTTTTACCTCCTTCACCGCTTTTCACCTTGTGGAACTGTGAAAGAATATAGCAATATTTAAATATTGTTATAGACTTTGCTTTAAACGTGCATCCAAAATGAAGAACCTCAACAAGTTCAGGGCAAAAGTGTTTAATGCGCTTGCCGATCCAGTGAGGCTGAAGATTCTTGAGTATCTGCGGGATGGCGAGAAATGCGTCTGCCAAATCGTCCCCTACGTGGGACTGGCCCAACCGCTGGTTTCTAGGCATTTAGCCATCTTGAAAAGATGCGGCCTTGTAAGAGATAGAAAAGAGGGGAATAAGCGTTTTTACTCTGTGACTAATCCAGCCATTTTTAGGGTGATTGACGCTGTGGATGTCAACTTTTTGGATGCGCTTGTGAGGCATGTTGTTGAGCAAATAGTTTAGGAGGCGTTGGAATGGTTGTGAAGGTTGAAACTTTCACGGCTGAACCGCCCTGTGCGGGATGCCTAAAACTTTTGGAGTACGCGGACTTGATTAAAGCGAAGTACGGCGACAGAGTTGAAGTAATAAAGCATATCGGCCCATGCGAAGAGTTCAGCAAATACGGGTTAACGGTGGTTCCAGCCATAGTCTTTAACGAAGGCAAAATAAAGATTATGGGCGTTTGCCCAAGCCTACAAACCATTGAGGCTGCGCTTAAAGAAATGGGGGTTTAGCATATGCCAGTGAAAGTTGAAATTTTCACTTCGGAACCGCCATGCTCCGGTGGAAGACTGCTACTGAAACTTATAGAGAAGATTAAGGAGGAGTATAAGGACAAAATCGAAATTGAAATCTACCGCGGGGTAAACCCAAAGCTGAAGGAGTATGGCATAAACGCAAGCCCCGCAGTTGTCATCGACAGGGACATCCGCGTAATAGGCGTATGCCCAAGCGAAGAAACTATTAAAGAGGCTTTACGCGAAGCAGGCGTACAATAATGTCAGAAAGTATCGTCAAGCAGTATTGGCGTGGGATACCTCGCGAGGAGATAAACTGGCATCCAACAGTTGACCAGGAGCTTTGCATAGGATGCGGCATATGCGTCCTAAACTGTGGAAGAAACGTTTACCGATTTGACTATGAAAAGAGTGTGGCGGTGGTTGCGCAACCATTAAACTGCCTAGTGGGTTGCACAACATGTCAAAACACTTGCCCCCAACACGCCGTAAGCTTTCCACCATTATCCTACATTCATAAAATAATAAAGAAGAACAAGATAGTCCAACGCAGCAGGGAGGAACTACAAGCAAACAAGGAAAAATATGAAGCGAAAAAGTATGACGTCCCCCCTAGGAGGAAACCTAATTTTGAGCGAGGAGTTTACTGAACTTTTATTCGCAGATATTCTCGTTAAAAAGATTGAGATTAGGGAGATTTCGCCTTGTACGGCTGATCCTGAAAGGATTAAGTTTTTGGCTCAGGCTGACAAGCCCTTAGAGGATGTTTTGCCAATCCTTTATTTGGCTATTCCAAATGCGAAGTATTCTGAAAAGCTTGGCGCGTTAAGTTACATGCATCAGCAGCATCTGATAACAATTTTTGCCAACGGCAAAATAGCCATGACCTATGTTAAAGACCGGAAAGAGGCAGACCAGCTCATCGAAGAGGCTAGGCGACTGATAAACCGCGCATTAATATACCTAAAAACCCATGAAAAGCCAAGCCCAGAAATAGTTCAAGCTAAAAAAGAGCTAACCCCAGTCAAGATTTACGAGTTATTGCCAAAAACAAATTGCAGGATGTGCAGTGAACAAAGCTGCTTTGCCTTTGCAGCAAAACTCCTAAACGGCGAAAAGACTCTGCAAGACTGTCCACCACTGGGTTCCAGCGAATACTCACTGAACAAGTTTCAAATAGATAAGATGATGAATCCTATAAAGCTTATGTAAAGGGCTTTTAAAACCATATTTAAATATTTTAACTTCAAATATTTTAATTTCACTAGATAACTCTCGGGAACCAGCAAATGTCTGAATCTAAAATTGATAAGAGGCTTATGCGGCTTGTTAGTTCTGGGCTTTGCCCTCATGAGGACCCGGCGAAATATGCTGTGGAGTTAAGACAGCTTGCAGATAAAGTGGCGGGAGCTGATGAAGCAGAGAAGCATTGCAGGGTTTTTAAGGCGTTGGCAGACACTACTAGGCTTAGAATTTTGAAACTTTTGGATGTTAGAGAGATGTGCGTTTGCGAAGTTATGATAGCACTAGATCTAACACAGTCCACGGCTTCCCATCATTTGAAAATACTGGAAAATGCAGGGCTTGTAAAAAGCAGGAAAGAGGGCAAATGGGTCTACTATAGCCTTAAATATCCAGAAACTATTAAGACACTTTTCAAGTTATTTTGAAAGGTTTAACGGACCTATTACCTCGAGAGGCATGTTTAATCTCTAGATTGTCCAGTATGAGCAGATAATTAGGTCGTTCCGCTTAAACTGTTCCTTAAGAAATTTTATCACATCTTCCTCTTCCAGGTAAGGGTTTCCCTTCCCGTCCCTCGCCTGAGCCTTCTTTTGGCTGCATTAACGTGCTCCTCTGAATAACGGTTATTCTCTATGGGAAGAGCTCTATCTCCTTTTTGGCTCCGCATTTCATGCAGACAAGCCTAACATGGGACTTGTCCTCTGTTAGTCCTTCGGCCTTCCATTCGTGGTCGCATTGAGCTTTGCCCTCTTTTGTTTCGTTCATTTTGGTTCCTCAGCATAAACTTCATATTCAAGAATTTAAATTTATTGTTTTTAATGCGTAACACTTATATATGTAACATTGTTATCTATATGCGATGAAAATTGTGTGGACCAAGAAGCCATTGCGGATGCTGGCATGAATACCCAGAACGAGGATGGATACAATTCCTCATAATGCGGGTTCTCTACGAAAAGCCAATGCACGGCTACCAACTCTTAGAAGAAATCGAAGAAAGAAGCCAAGGATGCCACAAGCTTGAGCCCGGCTCCATATACACGCTCTTGCGAAGAATGGAGGAACGTGGCTTACTAGAGTCAAAATGGGAGAAAACCGAAGGAGGACCAGACAGACGCGTTTATAGGCTGACAGACAAAGGCGTTGAAGCCCTAAAAATGGGACTTGCATCCATAGTCAAACGCAAAAGGCTGTTTGAGGACCTTGTAAACTTCTATCATGAAAATTTTGAAAAATCCGTGAAAGAAGGAGGTGAGAAAGGAAATGTGTAGATGCTGCTGTTGTTGTGGAATGGAAGGGCGTCATCCACACCACGAGCATAGACATGAACACAAGCACATGCGCATGGGTTTCCCATGGCCAATGATGGACGTTGAAGAAGAAATAAAAATGCTGGAAGAATACAAAGAAGCCCTAACAAAAGAGCTAGAGAAGATTAACAAACGGTTAGAAGCCCTAAAACACTAAAACGCTAAAACCGCCAACCCCCTCTTTTCCTATTTAAAACTTGAAAAGGTTATGCAAAATGGATGTAATAAATTTGAAACGGCTAGTGCAATTTTCATGGGACAAAGGCTTATTGGACACTATGGAAAAACGTAGACGCGTAAAGAAGGATATGCTCAAAACACGATGCTTTAACCTTGTGCTTGTCAGCCTCGAGAGAGGCCAAGAGATTCCGCCGCGTCCAGAACCCTATGACGTTTGCTTTTACATTGTGGAAAGTTCAGGAACATTTACGGTGGGCGACAAGAAAGCCGACTTGTCAGCTGGCGAAATGATTTTTGCTCCGGCAAACATTTCCAGAGGGATAAAATGCAAAGAGCAAATGGTTGTTTTAGGCATACAAGAACCCCATTAAGAGGCCTTTATAAATGGAGTATGCAATAGCAGTTCAAGAACTAACAAAACATTACGAAGATGTAACGGCAGTGGACCACATAAGCTTCGAAGTTGAAAAAGGCGAAATCTTCGGCTTTTTAGGGCCAAATGGGGCTGGAAAAACAACAACCATCAGAATATTGACGGGCTTAATAAAGCCTGACGGGGGCAAAGCCTTTGTGGCCGGCTATGACGTTTTGAAAAACCCTATTGAGGCAAAGCAGCGTGTCGGAGTTGTTCCAGAAGTCTCAAACGCCTACGTGGACCTTACAGCATGGGAAAACCTAGCCTTAATAGGCAAGCTCTACGGTGTGCCACCACAAAAACTCAGGGAAAACGCCACAAGTCTTCTAAAAGAATTCGGATTATACGAGGTTAAGGACAAGCTTGTCAGAGCCTTCTCAAAAGGAATGAAACAGAGGCTCCTACTATGCATGGCTTTAGTTAACGACCCGGAAGTGCTTTTCCTAGATGAGCCAACATCGGGACTCGACGTTGAAAGTGCAAGACTTCTCCGCGAAAAAATAACTCGATATAATAAGGATGGGAAAACGGTTTTCCTATCAACCCACAACATGGAAGAAGCAAACCAGCTTTGCCACAGAATAGCCATAATAAACCATGGGCGGATAGCAGCCATAGACACTCCTGAAAACCTCAGAGCCCAAAGCATGGAACTCCAATACATCGAAGTGACTTTCAACAAAACCGTAAACATGCAGGAATTTTCAGAAAACTCAAGCATTACCAAGGCTGTGCCTGCAGGCAATAAAGTGCGCATTTACACGGCTGACCCATCCACAGTAATAGAGTTCCTAGTGGAGTATGCTAAAAGGAATAAACTGCGCATTTTAAGCCTGAACACTATGATGCCATCCCTAGAAGACGTTTTCCTAAAACTCATAAAGGGAAAGGAGGCAGTCGTCCAATGAGCACCCTTACAGAACAGTTTAAGCGTTCCTTCGTTATAGCTGAAAAGAACATTAAAATCTACTATTCAAAAGGTCCCGTCATCATTTTTGGGCTTGTTTTTCCGCTTTTTCTGGCTTTAGCCTACGTTATTGGACGGAACATACCGCTTAAAGAGGTTTTGCCTGGACTGATTGGCATGACAACGTTTTTCACGGCCACGTCTGTTGGTCCTTCAATTGTGCCTTGGGAGACTCGCTCAAAAACCCTTGAGAGGCTTTTGTGCTGCCCTGTGGCCCTATGGACTGTTGTAGTTGGGGATATGCTTTCATCCTTCATCTTCGGCCTTATTATATCGGTTATTCCGCTGGCCTTAACATTAGCTTTGGGCATTCAACCCCTAAACTTCATAATACTCCTCCTAGGCTTGACAATTGCAAACCTATGTTTTGCAGCCCTAAGCGTGTTGCTTTCAGCTTACCCGCCAACAGACATACCAGCCACATCAATGATGCTCTCATCCCTCGTCAAATTTCCACTAGTCTTCATAAGCGGAGTCTTCATACCAGTAGAACAGCTCCCCCAATGGGGAACAGCCATAGCCTCAATCTCTCCACTAACATACTTCACAGACCTAGTTAGACAACTCTTCCTAAACAAAGGATTTTACCCACTGACATTAGACTTTCTGATGGTTACAGCCTTCACCATGGCATTTGCGCTTGCAGCGATGAAGCTGCACGAGAAAACCATTACAAAAAGGCTAAGTTAACGATCCACTAAAACGTTAAAATGAAAAGTTACGGCAATCATCTGAAACGTAAAAGCTAGCGGACTCTACCACCCAACGTTACCATCACTGCTACCATTTAACTAGGGCGTCCAAAACAAATTGGATAAAAGGATTGGGGTGTATTCGAACTGTGGCCTATCTTGGCTTGCAGATTATCTCCTTTATTTTTCTTCTTTCCTCTTTTTTGCCAAAAATGCTCTCCAGTTTTAGGAAATCTCTGCTTTTAATAGCCTCCATAACTATGGCTGTATCTACGCCTCCACCCCTCTCGTAGCCAATCGCCCCAGTTCCGCCGACGGCGATGATTTCCTCTCCGGGCCTAACGTAGCCGGCATCCGCCGCTATTAAGGCGACTTCAACACATACCTTGAAGCCTTCAGAAAACCTTCGAAGCGTATCCTGGACGGTTTCTGGAAACTCGTATTTGACGTCTGAAGCATAACATAAGTTATGGCCAAGCTTTTTCAGCTTTTCTTGCAACTCCTTTGGGAATTCTGGAAATCCCGGCCCTTTTAAGCCGACAACCGTTAGTTTTATTTCGCTATCCTTGAAAATTTCCAAGGCTTTCTCTGCAGAAAACCCCGTCACAGAGGCCAAAACAACGTTTTTTATGCCTCTTTTTTCCGCTCGCTCCTTAACCAGTCTCAGAGTAGCTTCAGTGTTATGTTTTCCACCAGACTCAAAATAGACTATTTTCTCCTCTACTGCCATATGCCATCCATCCGCCTCAAATGGTCCAATACGAGCATATTAACATATCGCCCCGTTTAAACTGCTTCCTAAGAAAGTTTACAACATCTTCCTCCTCTAAATAGCGGTTTCCCTTAGCGTCTCTCCTCAACTGGATGCCAGTCTCCTTTAGCCTTTCGCCTTCCGCAAAATCAAGAAAAACGTAATAGGCTGGTCCAGCAGGCAGTATAAGCCTCAGATTGGTTAGCTCTCTTTTAGGCGACAAACCGTTCTGTTCAATGTTGTAAACTATGGCTTTTGGCCCAAAACTTTCAACCATACGCTTAAACTCAGCCCAACTCCTAACCTTAACCACGCCCTTACTTGTGTCGCCTTTAGACTGCATGGCCACCCATCACGAAACGCTTTCAACATTTTAAAGTTGAAAGGAGAGATGATACGGCTAAAGCTTTTTGTAGACTATGTCCTTCTCCCTAACACGTTGCGCCACTTTTAAGCCTATGCTTTGTCCCGCTTCAGCCCTTTGCACATTTTTGTGTTCAATCTGCATGGATTCCACGACCTGTTCGAAATCAGTCGTCGGCCCTCTGATAACTATGCGGTCTCCAACGGCTAATGGCGCTTTAAGCTCAACAACAGCTACACCAATCTTAGTGAAGTAGTGGGTTACACGTCCAACCTCAACGAGGTTTTCTTCGCCCAAACATTTCATCTCCAAAGAATAAAGCGTCCTTTTCTCCATAAAAAATTTGTTAATTTGTTAAAATGTTTTCAGCCGAGACACCTGCGGACTTTAGCCGCTTCAATTAGGCATTTCTGTGCATCTTGCCTGTTCTGTTCAAGGAACGCTATTAGAAAATCGTTAACAATATTTTCGTATCTCTGCTGTGCGAGGTTTTTGGGTCCAAGATTTATGGCGAAATTCTGCTCAGCAGCCTCAAGGTCTTTCATAAGATCAGCTAATCCCAAGCGCAAGTCTTCCTCAGCCGCTCCAACTATTTTCGCCAAATACTTATACATGCTTTCAAGCATGTTGAGGTTGCGCCAAGACAGAAAACCACCGGCATACTCCAAGTCATGTTTAAGGTTAACATAATATTTTGTCAAAGCATTCCACTCAGACTCGCTTAAATCGTTTAAAGCTCTAAAACCGATGAATTCCGGCGGGATTCCAAGCGAATATAAGGCCGCTGCAAACGGAATAGCCCTTGGAAGGGAAACCCTCCCAACGCTTCGGCTATAACCAAAAAGCCCTATGTGAAGCTTTCTAGCCCGCCTCTGGGGCACAAGATTCGCCACGCTGTTGATCAGCGGAGCCAAGCGTTCAACCACTTCTTGATATTTCACCATAAACTTGGCTAAAATACCCTTTAAAACCTCAATTTCAAAAGGCATTATAACGGCTGGTTCACCACATGGAATTTTGCTGTTCAAGGTTTCAACGGTTTTCTTGACGTCCTCCAGTGGATAATCATACTTTAAAGCTGACTGAATGGTTACAGTGCATACTCCAGCATACTCCTCCATGAAATGGTTAATGTTTTCTGGCGAAAGGTGACCTCTAAAAGGCATGGTGCCAACGCCCACGATGGGGTATATCCGCAAACCAGTCGCCGCCTCCAACTGCTTCAGTTTTGAGAAAGCTATTTTGCATAGGATCACCGCACACACAAGCCCATAGTTCAAGGCTGGATCAGAGCGGGCTATGAAAACTCGAAGGTACTTTGGCTTAACAACCCTTATGTATGGCTCCACAATCTCACTGGTTTTCAGTATGCTTTCCATATCCTCTATTAGTGGGATAACCTCTATAGTTTTAGGCTTGAAAGGGCCAATCCAATCCTCAACCCTTATGGAACCATCCAACTCCACCTTTTCGGCTCCGGCGATAGCTTTCTCGTAATGCCTCAAAAGCCAGATCAACTCGTTGCAGCTCGTTGTGAAGGGCAATATAACCTCAAAGATTGGGGAAACATCCCGCTTATAAAAGGTGCTTGCAATGTCATGGGCCACCGGAATGTTGACTAAGGATTCGAGTAGGATTTTGCGTTCAGCCACCTCAACCCTCGGGTTTGGCACTCGATAGGTTAAGAAAACATCTTCTCCAATAACTTTCTCCTTGAAGAATTCGCCATACTTGCTTAGAAGCTTCCTAATCACATGAGTGTCCACATCCTTACCTTCAGAATCCCACATAACCTCCATGCAGCCAAGCTGACTGTACGCAAAAAAGGCTTCATCAATTTCCGCATCTCCCTGAATAACATCTTCACTAACCCAACTTGGAAGAGACGCGTTGTCCGGATGCTGCGTAGACATGGTTCTAGGAATTTTCCTACCCACAGAGCTTGATGAAACCATTTTCAAAGCCCCTAGCCTACCCACTGTTCACAAATATAAATTTTAAGCTAAAACTCCCCCCAATCATTTTTGTGAAATACTAAGTCAAGTTTAACTGAGAATTTCTCCCTCAAGATGTGTCTGGAAGGCCTTTAAAACCCTAATCCGCAAAGTTTTTCCAAGAAGGTTTATAGCGCTCTTCACAACAACCGGTTTGTAGGCGAAATTTCTACCAACCCATGAACCTGGAACGGTGCCCGGCTCATCGATTAAGATTTCGCCTTCCCATCCAACCCATTCCATGTTTTTTTCAAGGGCTATCTTCGAAGCTAAACGGCTTAGCCTAGTGCTTCTTTCCTTAACTTCAGAAAAAGGCAAAGCCCCATCCATGTTGGCAGCCGGCGTTCTAGGCCTTGCGAAAAACTTTGAAACGTTCACTATGTCGGGTTTAATCTCCTCCACTAAGTGCAAAGTTTTTTCAAAAGCCTCCCTTGTCTCGCCGGGAAAACCGCAGATAACGTCTGTGGCTATAGTTATCCTTGGAAAGGCTTCGCGGAAAGCATTCACGATCTGTTTGAAGTCTTCCACAGTGTATAATCTACGCATTCGCGCTAGAACTTGGTTGTCTCCGCTCTGAACCGGGAGGTGGAGAAACTTGAAGACTTTTTCGCTCTTGTAGGCTTCAACAAGCTTGTCCAAAATTTTCAAAGCCATGTTTGGAGTCATCATCCCAACCCTAACTTTGAAGTCACCATCAGCATTACAGACAGCCCTTACGAGTTCTGGAAGGCTTGTTCCAATATCCAGCCCATAACACGCTGTGTCTTGGGAGGTCAGCCAAAACTCCCGCACCCCATCCGCCAAGTCCAACCCAACTCTCTTGGTTATTTCATCCACAGCGTAGCTTCTTAAACGTCCTCTGGCAAAAACCACGCAACAGTAGGCGCATGAACCCAAACATCCATAACTTATGGGAACTATGCCCACAACAGGGTTCAAACGAACCCGGGGAAGGCTGAGGCTCGGCTTAGCTTTATCCGCATTTTCCAACGCGTAAACCTTCCCACCCCTAAGCACAGCCCCAACAACATCAACAATTTTTTCACCCAAGGCTGGCCCAGCCACACCATCAAAGGCCACCTCGCGCTGTAGTCTCTCAAAATTGATTAGGGGCAAACAGCCAACAACAACAAGCTTTTTGTCTTTAGGCACCCGCCTCAAAAGATCTATCATACGGTTTTCAGTAGGACCCTTAACGGCACAAGTGTTGTAAACAACTACGTCAGCGTCCACCAAATCATCCACAAGAACATACCCAGCTTCCACTAAACACCCAGCCATAACTTCCCCATCAGCCAAGTTCGTCGAACAGCCGAAACTTTTAACGAACACCCGCACAACGCCCATAACAGAACATTAAATAACTCACAAAGAGATAAAAACCTAGAGGTATTTCTGCAACCACTTTTACAGAATTTTGAAACAGCTTGGTAGTAATCTTTAAAAGAAAAAAGTATCAGCATATTCAAAACATGTTTAAAACATAACATATACAAGTATAACTTCAGACACCGGTTTTTCGCTCACCGGAAGGGGGAAGTTGAGATGAAGTTGATCACACTTTACCTTCCCGAGCCATATATTGAAGCGTTGGACCAACTCGTGAACGAGAAGCTCTATCCAAATAGGGCTGAGGCTATTCGTGTAGCTATCCGTGACTTGATAAATAACGAGTTTTGGCGGAGAAAGAGGGTTAGCTAAATGCAGACGACCGTTGGACAGCAAACCTTCCGCTATTCATGGCAAAACACTGTTACCGAAGAAATAAGACAGCCTGGTTTTTGCCGCATGCTTGTGTTAGGTGTTGGTGGGGCTGGAAACAATACGATAACGAGACTTATGGAAATGGGCGTAGTGGGCGCGGAGTGTATAGCCATAAACACTGACGCCCTCCACCTAAAAATTTCAAAAGCACATAGAAAAATTCTGATAGGTGAAAGGTTAACGAAGGGCTTGGGGGTTGGCGGCGACCCAAAGCTGGGAAGAGCCGCCATGGAAGAGTCTAGAAAACGCATTGAAGAACTGCTCACAGGCGCAGATATAGTCTTTATAACGGCCGGACTGGGCGGTGGAACAGGCACAGGCGCCGCTCCGGTAATTGCTGAAATCTCCAAGAAGAAGGGTGCCCTAACGGTTGGAGTTGTAACGACGCCTTTTAGAATTGAGAAAGGGCGCATGGAATATGCGGCTTACGCTTTGACAGAACTGCGGAGACACTGCGATACCGTTGTGGTTATCGACAATAATAAGCTGCTTCAGCTTGCGCCTCACTTACCTATAAATGAGGCTTTTAAGCTTGCGGATAATGTTTTGGCGAACATGATCAAGGGAATAGTCGAAACCATTTCAGCGCCGAGCCTCATAAACCTCGACTTTGCAGATTTCAAAACCATTGTTAAGCGGGGTGGACTAGCCGTAATAGGCGTAGGGGAGTCAGACGCTCCCAACAGGGCTGAAGACGCTGTTAGGAAAGCCTTAAGAAATCCGCTTTTAGACGTGGACTACACAGGTGCTAAAGGTGCTCTTATACATGTTTGCGGTGATGCCCACATGACCATCGAGGAGGCAAACCGCGTTGGAGAAATAGTAACGGAGATGATGGATGAGGATTCCCTTGTGATTTGGGGAGCAAGAGTAAACCCAGAGCTCGACGGCAAAATAAAAGTGACCCTAATTTTGACTGGCGTGAATTCACCCTACATATTAAGCGGATTCGGCGCCATCGCACCACAACTATTCAATTTGGAACCGTACGCGGAGCCAGAGAAGCCTTTAAACATAGACTTAAACCTATACCAGCTGGAGAAGGATGCATAACTTCCAAATTCCCATTTTTATGAAGACCTCAAATAAACCTCATTTTTAGCAGAATAGTTTATAGGAGATTTGTGCACATTCATTCAACGGAAAATAGCGGAGAAAAGACGGCGTGTCGCTTGGTGTAGGCCTTATCGGGTGCGGTGCAATAGGTTCTGTTCTGGCGAGGGCGATAGACGATGGACAAGCTGGGGACGCTTGTCTAGTCATGGTTTTCGACAAAAACCTTGAAAAGGCTAAAGCCTTAGCGCAAAAGCTCAAAAGCAAGCCTAAAGTTGCTAAAACCTTTAAAGAACTTCTCGAATGCGAAAATGTGAAGCTGGTTGTGGAGGCGGCTTCTCAAGAGGCTGTTAGAACTTATGCTGTTGAAGTGCTAAGGGCTGGGAAGGACTTGATGATTATGAGTGCTGGCGCCCTCGTGGATTCGGAGCTGATGAGCGAAATCAACCGCACAGCCAAAGAAAACAGCCAGAAGGTCTACGTGCCATCTGGCGCCATTGCTGGGCTGGACGGAGTGAAGGCCTCAGTCCTTGGCAAGATAGAAAGAATAGTTTTAACTACGCGGAAGCCTTTGAAGGCTTTAGGGGATAACGCCTATTTTAAAAAGAAGTTTGGAAGCGTTGAAAAGCCAACTATCATATATGAGGGGTCCGCAGTTGAGGCGTGCAAGCTTTTTCCGGCAAACGTTAACGTAGCGGCAACCTTAAGCTTGGCGGGAGTTGGCGCGGAAAAAACCATCGTGAGGGTGATAGCTGATCCAACGTTGGAGAGAAATGTTCATGAAATTGAGGTTGTGGGCGAGTTCGGCAAGTTGGCGGTTCATGTTGAAAATGTTCCATCCATAGAAAATCCTAAGACAAGTTATTTGGCGGCTCTTTCAGCCATTGCAACACTAAAGAAAATTACAGAACCCATGATTGTTGGAACCTAAACGCGTTTTCTTGGGAAAATCTTCATTTTTAGGGCGATAATTTCTCTTCTAAGTCTAATTCCGATGGGGATTGCTCTGCCCAAAGGTTCGCATAGCCCTTTGCTTATGGCTTTAACCACATCATCAACGTCGAGTTCAGCTTCTACAAGCGTGTACGCCATGCCTATTTCCGGAGCGTAGTGGGCGTCGCTTCCAGCCACCTGAGGCAAGCCAAGCTTGGCGGCTATTTCTCGCGCTTTTTCAACGGAACGCTTAAACGGAAAGGCTGAAGCATTTACAACTTCAACAGCATCAAATTTTCGGCTTGTTCGCCGCCCCAAACTTGCCTTTAAAACAGCTTTGGGATGGCATGCTATGGCTAAACCCCCAAGCGCGTGGATTTTATCCACAGTTTCCTCAGCACTTAGGTTTTTTGACACGGGTTCTCGGATGTTAAGCCCGATTATGTGGCCGTTTAGGCTTGAAATTTCTATGCCAGGAATTATAAGAAAGTCTTTCACCTCCTTTACCATTTTTAGCGCGACCTCTATCCGGTCATGGTCTGTTATGGCTACGCCATCTAAACCAGCTTTCCTCGCATAAAAAATAAGCTCTTCTGGTTTAATTAGCCCGTCGTGGGAATAGCACGTATGGATGTGGAGGTCGATTTTGGCCTTCAGAGTTTTCACTTCGCCAAGGCTTTTCTAACTTTTTCCAGCATCTCGTCAAGCTTTTTCTCGTCAGCCTCTATTTTGCGGAACAATGGTTTGGCTTCGGCTATTTTGTGGCCTGCTGGCGGAGGTTTGAGGGCTTCCTCCCACCTTTGCTGGTGGACACTTCCCGGCAAGTTTAAAGTTTTCCAAAGCTCTTCCGCTGTGAATGGGATTATCGGGGCGGAGACTATGGCTAAAGCTTTCACCAGTTGGGCGGCTACATACATGGTTGTGGCAGCTTTTGCCTTGTCCCACTTGATAAGGTTCCACGGCTCCTTCTCGTTGAGATATTGGTTTCCAAGCCTTCCTATACTCATAACCCCGTTTGCAGCGGCTTGAAGCCGACAAGCTTCAAAGTTGCTGGCAATATCGTCCACGTGTTCTTTAAAGCTTTTGAGTACTCGTTCGTCTTCAGCGTCAAACGTGCTTGGTTCTGGTATTTGGCTGTTGAAGTGTCTGTTTATGAAGGATAGTGTGCGGTGGACAAAGTTTCCGAAAGTGTCGTTTAGATCGGCGTTAATTTTTTCTGCAAAAAGCTCCCATGAAAAGTTTGAATCCTTTGTTTCTGGACGGGTGGCGATCAGGAAGTAGCGCCAGTAATCCGGCGGGAAAAGCTCTAAGGCCTCGTCTATCCATATGCCTATTCTTAGACTTTTTGAGGCTTTTTCGCCTTTAAACTGGAGGAACTCTGTGGCTGAAACGTTCCACGGCAAATTGTAATCTTCATGGGAAGCCATTAGCAAGGCTGGCAAAATAATCGTGTGGAAGGGAATATTGTCCTTCCCAATAAAGTAGAGAGTTTTCGCGTTTTTATCAAACCAGTAGGCTTTCCAGCCTTCTGGATCGCCGCGGTTTCTGAAATATTCTATGGTGGCTGAAACATAACCCAGAACGGCTTCAACCCAAACATAGATGGTTTTGCCTTCAGCTCCGGGAAAGGGTGCTGGAATCCCCCAGCTGACATCCCGCGTGACAGCCCTCGGCTTTAAACCTTCCCTTATTAGGTTGAGGCTGAAGTTTTTGGCGTTGGCTGGTAACTGCTTGTTCTCGCTTATGTACTGGGCTAGTTTGTCCGCGAACTTTGGAAGATCAAAATACCAATGCTTTGTCTTTTTAACTACGGGTTTGCCCTTGCAGATCACGCAGTAAGGCTCTATCAGAACGGTAGGTTCCAAGAGTCTCCCGCAAGCGTCACATTGGTCTCCGCGGGCTGGTACATGCCCACAGTAGGGACATTTGCCTTCAACAAACCGGTCTGGGAGAAAACGCCCACACTTTTCGCAGTAAAGCATTTCAGTCTCTTGGGTAAAAATGTAGCCATTATTGTAAATTTTCATAAGATGCTGCTGAACAAACTCCTTGTGTACGGGGCTTTCAGTCCGCGTATAATTGTCGAAGGATATACCCCACCTCTTGAACAGTTCTGCAACCCTCGCGTGGTTTTTGTCCGTCAAGTCTTTGGGCTTCACGCCCAGCCTTATGGCTTCCACTTCTATAGGGGTGCCATGCTCGTCTGAACCGCTTACCATGACCACTTCTTCGCCTTTAAGCCTATAATATCGGGCGACGACGTCCGCTGAGAGAACAGACCCCACTAGGTTACCGATGTGAGGAGTGACGTTTATGTAGGGCCAAGCTGAAGTGACTAAAATTTTTCCGAGCTCCGTGCACCTCCAATGCGTCAAGTAGGCCTACATGAAGAGTTGCAGAGCATGCTTAAAAATTACGCGGAAAAAATAAAAGGTGGAGGCTACTCTGTTTTTTCTGATTCTTCTAAAACCAACTTTGGTCTTCGCGCTGAGAGGAATATTGTTGCAGCCAATATGACAGTACAAACAATCACTAGAACCACTTGTACAGTGACCAGAGTTAGAAGTTTATCCATGTCTTTTAAGGCTACTTCTGTTGATGGGTTAATGTATAGCGAACATGCGGTTTGCAGTGGAGTCTTATATACAGTCCCTCCAATCCAATACACCACTTCAACGCTGATGGGCCCGCTGGTTGCTCTGCCGTCGTTTGGTATGGTAAAGGTTACATTTCTATTCCAGCTTTGTCCTTTATCTAGCACGGTGTTTGCTGCTGGAATTGTGATATTTCCGTCCCAAACAGGCTTGTACCATGGGAACTGTACTGTAACGTTATCAAGAATTATTTTGTCTGGTCCTTCGTTGTACACCCAAAACATAAATTTTACGCTCTCGCCTGGAGAATAATAGTATTTGTCCGTGTAACCGTATACCCTAACAGTGGCGACGCACTCCGCTGGTCTCGTGAATGCTAACATCGCTAGCATTGATAAGGCTAGTAATAATGGGATTTTCTTTCCCAAACTACCACCGGATTAGCATTATAATTGCCATAGGCTTTTTAAAACTTGTTATTTCATGCTCAACCTAAATGCTTTTACTGAACACTTTGCTTAACGACGGTTGTGATCTCCGTAACGGGCGCGTTTGACTTTATACCCTTCGGGTTAAAATGGGTTGGCAAAGCCTCGAAGCCCCTTCTCTTCAGAGCTTCTAAAACGGCTTTTGTGGAAGGCACTGGCAAGCGTATTTTGCTGCATATCTCATCCAAAACATAGTATGTGATTGGAGCTGAGCATTCAGCCTTCACCAGCGTCAAGATTTTTTCCACCCTTTTCTTTGACTTTAAACGCTTTCGCCCATACTTTTCCTTCATTAAATCGCAGAAGTTTTCTTCGGCTATTTTCCCAAGCCATACTGGCCCAGCGTAGTCCATCTTTGATCCGCAGTTTGGACACTTGCAGTCGTGCACTAACAAAACGTTTTTGTGAACGGTTTCTCTGTGGAGGCAGTTGAAACAGTGCAGAATATAGCCTAAATTTTTTAAGCTTTCATCAGCCTTTCTAGCACCATGTTTTAGGACTAAATAGACACGTACATAGTGGTCTGTGCTGTGGCTGAAGAGCGGATAAACACCAATTTCATGTTTCGCCGCTATGGCCGCTGTGCTGGCGATTAGGAGTCTTAGGGCTATTTCGTGGCAGTATTCCGTGCGGAGTGGTTTTCCGCCATACTTGCGTATGCATGCTTTAGGATGTACGCCACATAGGGGTGCCATATCTGTTGCTGTTAAAGCCAGCAGTCCTCCATCGCGGGTTGCTCTGATGGCTGAATCCAGAAATGGCACTGGAGAACCGAAGGGGTCTATGTCTACAGCGTCAAAACGTTTGCGCGGCGCAGCATACTTCGCCAACAAAAGGTTTGCATCCATATTCCGCACAGTCACACGATTGCCAAGCCCGTTTAGTTCAACGTTGTATTTTGCCAGCATGTAGGCTTTCCTATTGATATCATTTATCATAACTTTTCTGACGCCTTCAACTTCCTTAGCGAAGCGTACTCCTCTCACACCACAACCGGCCAAGGGCTCGCACACAACGATTTCGCGGTTTACGGTTCGTTGATAAGCCTGCAAAGCGAGAACAGCTATGTCGCGGTTAAGCTCCATGACCGGGTTGTAGAACACCGGAGCCTTTGAAGGTGCATATTCACCGGGCTTCTCAACAAAAGCGGAAAGTTTTGGAACAAGCACGCGAACACTACCTTCTTCAACAATTTCTGTTGGAAAATCTATTTTGCTGTTCAGCCTTCTCATGTCTTCGCTATGCCCCACTCCAATAGGGCCGAGTGGATCATCTGGGAGGCAATAGCCGCTAATACAACAGCCATTATGCGACTTGCAGCTTGGACACCGTTGTTGCCCATAACTGAAACAAGCAGAGGCGCAAACCGCAACGTTAAATAGACGCCAAGGGCAGCGATTAAACCGCCCATTAAAACGTTGATTACAGCGTAGCTGCTGGATAGGACAATCAAAGTTGTCATAGTTCCCGGTCCAACTAGAAGCGGTGTGGCTAGGGGCACCACCGCTACTTGTCTTACATCTACGGTTTTTGACCTTGACATTCCGCTAAGCATGTCTATGGCGAGAATTAGCAGCAATATTCCGCCACCAAAGCGAAAGTTTGTGACTGAAACGTCAAGGGCTTTCAGTATTAGGGGTCCGAACAACGTGAAGGTTAACAATAACGCTATGACAATCATTGTAGTTGTACTTGTTATTTTTAGTCTTTCATCATCCTTTAATTTGCCAGTGTAAATTAGGAATGTTGGAATTGTGCTTATGGGGTTCATTATAGTAAAGAGTTGTATGGAGATGTTTAGGATCGCGGCGGGATCCACTTCAACCCATTCTTTTAAGCCACCCACGGTGAAGCGAAAAGATGATAGAAAAACCAGCAGGATTATAATTAGCAATAAGGCTAGCCTAAATACTTTGCCATGTCTGCGGATAACCCATTCGCTTAACTGCTTCTCGATGGATGAAACAAGGCCTTCCCGCTCTTTCTCGCTTTCCATACAACCCCTAACCAGATTTTTTGATAAATGTTTAGTTTTGGCTGAATGTTTCAGAAAATGTTGGATATTAAACTTCTGGTTTAATTCTCTCGCCTGCAAAATCTTTCAGGGCTAACTGAGGCAATGCGTAAGCGTAGAAGGTGTCAGAATGAAGGCTTTCTTCTCGGTCGGTTTTGGGAAAATGCTTCATAATAGCGCCAAGTTACCCTCTTAATCCAAACGTTAAAAGGACGGGAACGGCTTGCAGAAGCGCATGCTTTTATTGACTGGCAGTCCGGGCGTTGGAAAAACAACACTGCTACTGAAAGTTGTCGAGGCGCTGAGGGCTAGGGGCTACAGCGTCGGCGGGATGATAAGCCGCGAAGTACGCTTGGGCGGAACTCGCATGGGCTTTGAGATTCTGGACTTGGCGAGCGATAAACGAGGATGGCTTGCCCACGTAAACCAGAAAACAGGCCCACAGGTTGGAAAATACCGTGTGAACCTCGCCGACTTAGAAAGCGTAGGCGTCCATGCCGTTTTGAAGGCTATAAGAGAATGTGATGTTGTAGCCGTAGATGAAATTGGGCCCATGGAGCTTTTCTCCGAAAAATTTAGAAAAGCCATCCAACAAGCTGTTGAAAGCGGCAAACTCGTGGTCGGCGTGATTCATTGGAAGGCTCGAGACAAACTTATAGATGAAGTGAAGAGGCGTCCAGACGCGGAAATATTCACGGTCACTTTTGAAAATCGCGATAAACTCCATCAAACAGTTGTGGATAAGGCTTTAAGATTTTTGGCGGAAACAGCGAGTAAACAATGAACTACCGAGCATTCTTCCTTACGCTTTTCTTGCTTTTTCTATATCCATAAAAAACAATTGATGAAGGAACCAGTAAGCCGATGAAAAGAAATAGGGCTAAAGCATACTGCCCCATCACTACAAACTCTATTATAGCGTAGAGCCAGCAAACCACGGTCAATATAAGGATTGCCTTGGCAATATCGCCTACAAATCCCACTTATAGTGCCTCGTAAGTAATGGGCGCTGAGTGCTTATTAAATATTGCTATATTCTATTTCAAGTTAAGCCAACCGTAACCTAAAAACCTTTAACAGACAAACCAATATGTGTAAACGAAGGTTTCGTGGATGCTGGTTGCTGGTGTTGATGATGCGGGACGCGGCTCCGTTATAGGGCCGCTGGTCATAGCGGGAATCCTAATCGACAGTGAAGATGTTCCCAAACTTGTTCAGTTAGGCGTTAAAGACTCAAAGCTTCTTTCGCCAAGCAGAAGGGAAGCCCTCGCCGTCGATATAAAACGTATAGCCAGAAAACACGCTGTTGTAAAGCTTTCACCAGCGGAAATAGACAAAGTCGTCGAGAAGGGCAGAAAACTTCGTAGACTTAACTGGTTGGAAGCACAGGCCATGGCTAAGGTAATAAAGCTTCTCCGTCCGGATGTAGCCTACGTGGATGCTTCAGACGTTTTGGAGGAACGCTTCAAACAGCAAATCTTAGAGTTTCTACCCTTCAAGGTTGAAATAGTCTCTGAACACAAGGCGGATCGTAAATATCCAGTGGTCTCTGCCGCCTCCATAATAGCCAAAGTGGAACGAGACCGTGAAATAGCCGAGTTAAAGGCTAAGTACGGCGATTTCGGGTGCGGCTACCCCACAGACCCAAAAACCATAGAGTTTCTGCACAGATGCCTAGAAACTTTCAAGGAATATCCAGAATTTGTTCGAAGGAGTTGGAGGCCTGCTAAGAAGGTTAAAAGGGAAAACGATTCCAAACAGACAAGGCTCATTTAAAGCTTGCACAAGTCTTCTGGACGTTTTATTTTAGATATTTCCTCACTGTTTACGCACGGGATGTCCTTATCCAACATTGGCCTTCGTCCATCTGTCACTAGAACTGGATGTGCCTGGACAACCTTACTCAGGCTTAAGATTTCTTCAACTCTGCGGTTTAATAATGCTGTTTCCTGTCCGTCTGCCACTCCACCAATTATTTTCATGCTTTCCTTTGGAACCGTAACCACGAAGTCGAAGGGCGCCTTCCTAACAGCCACAATATTGCAGCCTGCAAGTTTCTTGAAAATCCTATGGAGAAGCTTGTTCCGCGTGAATATTTGCCTGGCCTTCGCCCTTAAGGGTTTCCTGCGATTTTTTGGTACTTCAAAAATGTCGACTGGTTTGGCCACCGGAATCCCCAAAGTGCATAGTAGGTTGTACGCCGCTGTTACCGAGGCTTTCGCCATACCTCTCTCGTAACCATAAAGCGTTCTCCTCGAAATACCTATTTTCTCGGCTACCTCGCCCACGGACAAGCCCAACTCCTGTCTCCGTCTCCTAATGGCTTCGCCGTCTATTTCCACATAATATCCGCCAGGTCCAGCCTGGACTAGCGGGTATACACCTCTCAAAACAATGTTTTCAAAAGTTTTGGGAGTCACGGCCAAAACATTATATCGAGAATAGACAGTGTCGTCTTCTAGTGGCTTGTCGCGGGTTTTCTCGCTTATGAAAAGCGAAGCCGCCGAAACTTGTTCGGCTATAATCCTTAACTCTAAAGAGTCGTAAGGCGAAACGCATCCAATATCGTGTTGCACCTTTATGAAAATTAGGGACTCCTTTTTTCTGGCGGCTATGTCGAAACAGCTTGGTCTAGAACAACATCTCTGGGAGACGGTGAAACCAGCCTCCTTCAGTACAGCTTCCGCCGCCTTTACTTTCTCCGTCTCCCGATAAGTCATCGAACTTTCACAAGAACTTTCAAAGCAACCTTCAATATAAGCATATACGCTTATAATTTGAACTTTGCCACTATCATGGCATGGGCCTTATCATAGGGTTCCAAGTGCACAACGTCTTCTATGGTGAAGCCTCTGCTTTCCAGAACCTTCAGCTCCCGCCTGTAAACTTCAGACGGCTCTTTTGTGACGTCTATGCTTTGGGCTTTCACGGCCAACATAATCCACCCATCCTTTTTGAGGTATAAGTCGGCGTTGTCTGCCAAAATTTTCGCCTGTTCAGGCTGAGCTATGTCGCAGTAAATGTCGTCTACCTTGCCGCGGATGAATAGGGCGTACTTTTCTGGAAAGCGGGCGTCCTCCAGTATAGGCGTCATATTAAGCCTATATGGGCAAACGTTGTTCACGAGTTCTCGGAGGGCTCTAGCCGCAAACTCAACGCAGTAAACGTGGCCCTTCTCGCCTACAATGTCGGAGACATGGCTAGCTGTAGTGCCCGAAGCAGCGCCCAAATAAAGCACTTGATGATTCGGCTCTATTGGAACCTTTTTAACACCCTTCAAGATGGCGGCTGCCAGTTTGCTTCTGTACGGATCCCAAAGGCGATATTCCACACCTTCAAATCGCACGAGTTTTTCGCCGTAAACGGTTCTGCCAGGCGCAAGGTTTCGAGTGGCAAGCCTCTCGCTTCCGTCATCCAAAGTGACTATATAGACTTGTTGAAAACGTGGGTGAGGTTTAACCTGCATGTCTCCTTTTCCACCGTTTCTTTTCATGTTTGGGTTTAGGCTTCTTCTCCTCAACCTTAGAAACTTTCGGTGGCTCAGCATATTTTTGGCGGATTTCCTCGACGCGTTTTTCAAGGTCGGCTTTCAACTCGTCGCCTATGTACCTACCTCCGAAAACGTCTGTTCGGGCGGCTATGGCAAGTTTTCCAGCTAAAGCCCTTGCAATTTTGCCTCTCTGCCACTTTTTCGCTTCATGTAAGTATGGATGCTGAAATATTATGCCATGCTTAGGCGGTCTGGTACCAGTTTTCAATGAACGGAATAATGCTTTTTCTGCTCCAAGCACCTGCAACGTGCTGGCTGGCATCTTAGCCAAATTGGTTAAGCCTCCAGCCAAAGCAATGAGCCTAGCACCTAAGAGAGCACCAGTCAAAGCCTTTATGTTTGGAGCCACGTCCTCCATAACATCGTCTATGTATTTTTCCATAGACTCTCTTAGGTCGTATAAATCCAACACCATTCGGCTTAAAGCTTGTATTTGGGCTAGGTCTCTTTCGGAAAGCTCTGCACCCATAGAGGTTTTGGCGGCGTTGGTTATTTGTTCAGCTTTCTGTTTCGGCAAGCCTTCTTTTTCAAGTTTTTCCGCGGTGAAGTTTTCACGGTTCCCGATGCTTACTACTAGGCGGGCGTAGGTTTCATGTTTCTCTAGTAAGCGGTCGAGCTCTGGAAAGTGTATGCCGTACCATTCCCGGAGACGGCTCATGAACAGGTTTATCGTTTTATCTAAATCGTCCAAAGTTTGGATGGCTTGGGCGACAAGCAAGTCTCTTTTTTCAACAGCTCCTTTCACTTTAAGTTTGGCTATTTCCATGGAGACGCTGTGCATCCAACGCTGAAACTCGGCGTAGTCTTTGACAAACCCGGTTTCTATGGCGTAGCCTTCAATGTTGGAGCGTAAAAGTTGACCAGCATCTGAAACTTTTGAAAACTCTGTTGAAACAGAAAATCTCTCTTTAACTTCAGCCGCTAAAGCCGGGTTTTCAAAAACAAAAATCGTGTAGCCGTTGTTTTTCAAGTGGTTTATTAAGTCTGCAATTTCTTTAACAGCTTTTCCAGACTCGATTTCCAGAATGGCTTTCGCCGCTTCCTCGGGCTTTTTGGGGAAAAGCAAATGGGCTATAAGCCTATTACCTTCATCGAAGGCTAAAACACCAAACATGGTGGGGATTACCGTCGCCTTCATCATTTTCTCCTCAGCGTTCCAACAACAATATCTAGCAGCTTACATAAATAAAGGATTCTAAATAATGAATGTTTATCTTTTAAAAGCGACAACCATAACAGAAAGCCTCAGTGGGTGTAGGAACCGTTGAACAGCGAACGTTTAAGGGTTAAACTGGCTGGTTTAAGCCTCGCCAACCCTACGATGCTGGCTTCTGGAATTTTGGGGTATTCGGCTGAAACTTTAAAAGGCATAGTGGAGGGCGGCGCAAGTGCCGTTGTGACGAAGTCTGTTGGTTTAAAGCCTAGAAACGGCTATGCAAACCCAACGGTTGTTCAAGTTGCATGTGGCTTAATAAACGCCATGGGGCTTCCAAACTCAGGAATAGACGAGTTCACCCGAGAAATTAAGGAAGCCAAAGCTGTTCTAAGCGTACCCGTGATAGTGAGTGTTTACGGTTTTTCAGCTGATGAATATGCTGTTGTGGCGGAAAAAGCCGTGGAAGCTGGAGCCGACGCCGTGGAGCTTAACGTTTCATGTCCCCATGTTAAGGAGACAGGGGTCGAGATTGGGCAGAATCCCAAAGTTTTAGCTGAAGTTGTGAGAAAAGTCAAAAAAGTTGTGGATAAGCCTGTCTTCGTAAAGCTTTCGCCTAACGTGGCGGATATAGCCGAAATAGCTGAAACCGCTGTTGAAGCTGGAGCGGATGTTATAACCGCCATAAATACTGTTAAGGCGATGGCTATAGACATTGAAACAGCCAAGCCTATTCTCGGCAACAAAAGAGGCGGCCTGTCAGGTCCCGCCATAAAACCAGTTGCGGTTCGATGCGTCTACGACATTTATGAAAGAGTTAAAGTGCCAATAATTGGGTGTGGCGGCATAACGAGCTGGCGGGACGCTGTGGAGTTCATGCTTGCCGGGGCTTCAGCCGTCCAAATAGGAACAGCTATAGCCCTAAAAGGACCAAATGTTTTCAAATCTGTTGCTAAGGGAATAGACGCTTACCTCAAAAGGAAGGGTTTTAGGAGTGTGAACGAGATTGTCGGCTTGGCTCACCGCAGCTAACAAGCATCGGGCAACCCCAATCATAAGCATAGAAACAGTCAGCCCCACAGTGAAAACCCTCACCTTCCGGGATAAGCTATGCGCCAAAGCGAAGCCTGGACAATTTTTAATGTTGTGGGTTCCAGGAGTAGACGAAATTCCTCTGAGTGTTTTCGACGTGGATCGTGGAGACGCGAAGGTTTCGGTGGCTGTCAAACGGGTTGGCGAAGCAACAAGAGCATTACACAACTTGAAGGCGGGCGACTGGATAGGGGTACGGGGACCTTTCGGAAACAGCTTCACCTTTAGAAGGGGTAAGGCTCTGCTCGTGGGAGGCGGTGTTGGCATAGCCCCCTTAGTCTTTTTAGCCAAGGAACTGGCCGCTCAAAAGGCTTCAGAAACCATTGTGGTTGTGGGTGCCAAAACAAGGGACGAGCTAATTTTCATGGACAAGTTGAGGGATTTTTGCGAAGAAGAAAACGTTTTGGCAGCCACCGAGAATGGAAGCTACGGCTTGAAAGGTTTGGCTTCAACCCTTGCAGAGTCTGTGATGGCGAAAGAAAAGCTCGATATAGTTTACACTTGTGGACCGGAGCCCATGACGCGGGCGGCTTTGGACTGCGCTGAAAAGTTTGGCGTGTACGCCGAAGCAAGCCTTGAAAGGATTATGCGCTGCGCCATTGGAATATGCGGAAGCTGTGTAATAGGCGGATTCCGCGTCTGCAAGGAAGGCCCAATCTTTAACATAAACCAGCTTAAGGCTGTTAAAAGTGAGTTTGGAGTTTGGAAACGCGACTTCAACGGAAAAAGGGTGCCGGTTTAACGGGACGCTGACAGAAAGGAGGATTGGCTAAATACCTCTCACACCGTTTCACGCGTTGGCTTTTCTCTTCCTATATTTTAGGGATAAAAAGCGCATAGACCCTTTGGCTTTGACGATTTCAACAACCTTCATAGACATCGAACCCCTACACTACACCATTTTAGGAGAACCATTAGACCACAGAGTCTGGCATGGGTTCACATTAGCCCTAACAGTATACCCCATCTTAGTGACCATTGGAGTATATATTGCTGAGCGTTTTTTCGAAAAAAGACTATGGGCTGTTTACAATTGGCTGAGGCTTAAACCGGTTAAGGTGAAGTATCCGCTATTGAACATATACTTGTTAAGCCTTTTCGGCGGTTTCAGCCACATATTCTTAGACATGTTTACCCACCCTGAAATGTTTTGGGTGCTGTACCCTTTTGCCATGGACAACCCTTTCTATACGTGGCAAGCTGCCGTAGCCGTGGAAGTTGCCGTAATAACGTTGTCTGTTTATTCGTTGATGTGTTGGCTGAAAAATTAGAGAGGGCCATTCCTATTGGCTTTTCTCGTAACCAAAAATGGATAGATGGCATTCAATTCCGGCTTCTTCGAACTCGTAAAATTTGACAGCCCTCGTGATGTTTTTGCTTCAAAAAGGTTATATTTTCCTTGGGTTATTTTGATGTGTTTGCGGGTGCGTTGTGGTGAAAGGTGACCGCCAAATCAAAAGCTAACTTTGACACGCCGTTGAGTATGGATTATCGCCCGCTTGAAATTGAAAGAGAAATCCGAGAATTCTGGGAGAAAAACCACATACAAGAGAGGCTGATGGAACACCGCGAAAAAAGCAACATTGGCGTTTTAGGCTGGGTTGAAGGTCCACCAACATTAAACGGCATACCCCACGTAGGCCACGCTAGAGGCCGCGTAATGAAAGACTTATGGTTCAGATGGAGAACAATGCAAGGCTATTTTGTTCCCTTCTGGGCGGGCTGGGACTGTCAAGGCTTGCCTGTGGAGCTCGAAGTGGAAAAACTGTTGGGTGTACGAAACAAGCGGGAACTTTTGGAGCGGGTTGGCGAAGAACGCTTCGTCGAAGAATGCAAAAAGACTATTATGCGCTACCACAAGGAGTGGGTGGAAGCCGACCGCAAACTCGGCATATTCATAGACCAGAAAAAGGCGTACTGGACCTATAAGGACGAATACATAGAACGGGAATGGCAGTACCTAAAACGCGCTTGGGAACAAGGCCTCCTAGAGGAAGGCTACTATGTGGTGGCCTACTGCCCCGGATGCCAAACAAGCCTAAGCAGCGCGGAAGTGGGCTATGAAGGCTCATATGTAGAGGTGGAAGACCCATCCCTATACTTCAAGTTCAGAATAGCTGACAAACCAGACGAGTATTTCCTAGTTTGGACCACAATGCCTTTCACGGTTGTAACAGACTTGATGTTGGCTGTTCACCCCGAAGCCGAATACGCCAAAGTCCAGGTTGGCAACGAAAAGTGGGTAATGGTTAAGCAGCGCGTCGAACCCGTGATGCAGGAGCTTGGCATAAAAGACTACGCAGTTGTTGAAACATTTTTGGGCAAAAGCCTAGAAGGCGTGAAATACGACTACCCGTTTAAGGATCTCATTCCAAAACAAGCGGAACTTGACAAACATCCACTTGTGCATCGAGTTGTCTGCGAAGATTTTGTGGACGTGAACACTGCCACCGGTGTTGTGCATCTTTCACCGGGCAATGGTGAGGAAGACTTTGTGGCTGCCCAAAAACGGGGTGTTCCGGTCTTCGCCCCCTTTGACGACGAGGTAAAATTCACCAGTGAGGCGGGGTTTTTCAGCGGTGTTTTCGCAAGAGACGCCGACGACACGGTCATTGAGGAGCTTCGCAAGAGAGGCTTGCTTGTCAAAGCTGACAAGATAAGACATGAGTATCCAACTTGTTGGCGCTCCCATCATAAGCTGGTTTGGCTGGCTAGGCGCGAGTATTTCCTACGAACAGACCGCATAAACGACAAGGTTGTGGCTGCCGCGGAGAAAGTCGAATACTTCTTCGAAGCTCCGAAAAACCGTTTCCTATCCTTCCTAAAAGAGGGCAAACCATGGTGCATATCACGAGAACGCGTCTGGGGCGCCCCATTGCCCATATGGGTGTGTGAAAAATGTGGAACAAAAACTTTCATTGCAAGCAAAAAGGAACTTGTTGAAAAGGCTTTGGAAAAGCTTCCGCCAAACTTTGAACTTCACAAGCCATGGATAGACTGGATAAAGATAAAATGCGAAAAATGCGGAGGCATCATGCACCGGGAACCCTTCGTCCTAGACACTTGGCACAACAGCGGCGCATCGCCTTATGCAAGGTTTACAGATGAAGAGTTTGGCAAATACGTGCCCGTGGCTTTTCTCACAGAGGGGATAGATCAAACCCGCGGGTGGGCAAACTCCCTCTTACTAGAGCATGTGATCTTGACTGGAAGGGCGGAGGCTCCATACAAGGCTTTTCTATTCCAAGGATTAACTCAAGACGCTAAGGGCAGAAAAATGAGCAAGAGCCTAGGCAACATCATAGAGGTTAACAAGCTTCTAGAGAAGGCTTCAGCCGACATATTCCGTTTCTACATGTTACGTAAATGCTCGCCCATAGACTTCATGAACTTCGACTTAAACGAGATGAACCGCCGCCCATACCAAGTGCTTGCAACCCTATATCACTTGAACAGATTCTTTGTGCAAAACGCCGAATACGACAACTTCAACCCCCAAAAACACACGCTTAGATGGGCGAAAGAGGGCGGCTTGCTTAAAAAACCAGATCTTTGGCTGCTCTCGAAACTTCAAAAAACCATAAGTGACTATACGGCGAGGCTTGAAAAATGCGAATTCAATGTAGCGCTTGCAGAACTTGAAGAGTTCGTTGTCGAAACGGTGAGCCGCCTATACGTGCCGATGATAAGAAAAGAGCTTTGGACCGACGACCCTGAAACCCTAAACCGCAGACTAGCCATATACGCAACCCTGTGGCACGTACTGAAAACGGCGCTCCTACTATTCAATCCAGTAACACCATTCATATGTGAAGCCATATACCAGAAAATCTACCGACGCCTCGATTCTACGCTGCCCGAATCCGTAAACTTTGAAAAATGGCCGGAGCCAGACTTAAGCCTCCGTGATGAGGCTTTGGAGGAGGCTTTTGAAAAAATGTTGGAGTATGTTTCGCTGGTTTATTCTGCACGCCAAAAAGCCAAGCTCAAGCGGAGGTGGCCATTGAGAAAAATGTTGGTTGTGGCCTCTGAGAGAGACCTTAAAGCCCTTCAAAGCCTAAATGAAGTTCTTCTAGAGCTTGCAAACATGAAAGAGGTGGAGTATGCAGAAAAACTTCCAGAAGAGGTTAAGGCTGAAGTTGATGCGGGAAGATGGATTGAAGCTTCTGAAAAAGGCATAACCATATACTTAGACATTCACAGAGACGAAACGCTTCTTGGCGAAGGTCTCATGCGCGATATAGCTAGAAGAGTGCAGTCCCTGCGAAAAGAGTTGGGCTACGTGCCAACCGACATTCTTGAAACCGTCCATGTGGCGGGGCTGGATGAAGAAAGCATGGAACTTCTTAAACCATACGTAAATGAAATGGCAGGTCTCGTCCGCGCCAAAAAAGTACAGCTCCATAAAGGCCAAAACGAAGTTGAAGCCCGATGGCATGAATACCCCTTGGACGACAAGAAAGTTTACATAGCCATATCTTAATTTAAGGCTTTTAATTTAGAAAAGGGTGAGGTGACAATGGAGCGGAGGGAGAAGATAAAAATCACATTCGGGTCCGGCGTAATTGTTGAATGCGAGGTCCGTTTCAACGAAAATCCAAAAACAGCTGAAGCTTTGATGAAGGCTTTACCATTTGAGGCGAGGGCGGAATTCTGGGGCAAGGAAATCTATTTTGAAGCACCTTTCAAGGTTGGTTTAGAAAAAGCGAAGGACGTCGTGGAATATGGTGATGTAGCTTACTGGCCTGAAGGCCCAGCCCTATGCTTGTTTTTTGGTCCGACGCTTTCGAGTCCATCTCCAAACGTGATAAAGCCTTACAGTCCAGTCAACGTGGTTGGCAAAATTCTTGGAGACCCAAAGGTTCTTGAGAAGGTGGAAGAGGGTGAAAAGCTTAGGGTGGAAAAAGCCTAAAGGTTCACTATTTTTGCTTCAAGTTTTTCAATGTTTAGTAATGCGATTGTTGATTTGCCGCTGAGGTAGCCGCAAACCTCTCCGGGGTTTATCACCATTGTTTTGCCACTTTTATAGATTTCCGCTTTATGAGTATGTCCGTAAACTACCACGTTGAATTTTTCGCTTTCAATTAAAGCCTTCAAAAGTTCTTCTTCATGTCCGTGTAATAGCGCGATTTTCATGTCGCCAAGCTTTATTTCTGCAAAATTCCCGCGCATTTCCAGTTTTGGGTTTTCGCTGAACCGCTTTTTTAAAAGTTCCCGGTCGCCGTCGTTGTTGCCGAAAACTCCTATCAAATTCGCCTTTAACTCTTTAAACTTTGGGATGACAAAGGGCGCCACGTAGTCTCCGGCATGTAGCACAAGTTCAACCCCTTCCTCGTTAAACCTTTTTATGGCTTTTTCAACCATAGGCAAGTAGTCATGGGTGTCAGACATCAAACCAACAAGCATTTTAGCTTTCACCTCTCTTGTAGGTTATTTTCTATAATCATGTAGATAAGACTGTTTCTGAGAGACGCTCGCCGCGTTATGATTGGATAGAGGATTTTTCTAGAAAATATTACAAGAACAGTAATAGTGAGCTTGTGGAAACACCGCTTAAAATATGCCACGTCCCTTTCTTGTCATGAAGCTTGTTGTAAGAGGAGCTTTATGGAAATGAATGTTTGGGGCCCCAGTCCTCAGCAGAAAAGGCGGGACAAACTCTACATTATTGCGGAGATTCTTGAAATAGCTAGGGAGGGGGTTTTGAAAACCCAGATAATGTATAGGGCGAACCTGAGCTTTACGCAGCTCAACGATTATTTGAAGTTTATGGAGAAGGTAAGCCTCATCGACAGGAAGGTTGAAGGTGGCAAAGAAGTTTACAAGGCAACGCCTAAAGGTTTAGAGTTTCTTCAACGTTATCAAGAAATAACAGAGCTTTTGAAAACCGAAAATGAAAACGTTAAAAACAACGTTAAAGTTCCACCAACTCATTTGCTGAAGAAAAACCATGCTTGAAATGCTTATTGTTTCTTTTGCTGTTTCTCTATGTAATTTTTAACTTTCTCCCTTAATGTTGGAAATTCGTCCAGCATGGCTTTAACCACTTGCCAACGAATTTCGTCGTTTTCTCCCCTC
>CAZZMT010000039.1:0-23025 GCA_964655395.1 uncultured Candidatus Bathyarchaeia archaeon
CTCTTTTGTGAATTTCGCTTAACAGTTTTTCGATTCGCGTGATTGGCGCGTCGTCCATAGCCAATATTATGTCGCCAGGCGCAATGCCAGCTTCGTCAGCCGGGCTTCCTTCAACAACCCTTGTCACAAGCACTCCTTCAGCCAACGGTATTCCATAGTAGCTTGAGATTTCTCTTGAAAGGCTTAAGCCTATTATCCCAAGCCAAGGTCTTACATGGGTTCCCCTGGCGATTATGTCGTAGGCGCATCTCTTCGCCGAATTTATCGGGATGGCAAACCCTATTCCATGGGCAAAGGGAATAATAGCAGTATTTATGGCAACAACCCTGCCATTAACATCTACAAGTGGACCGCCGCTGTTTCCCGGGTTTATGGCTGCATCCGTCTGAACAAGGTTTTCTAAGAGCTCATTTCGCGACTCTATGGTGCGGTTTAAGGCGCTTATAACGCCTGAAGTCACCGTTGGGCCCCCAGCCAAGCCGAAGGGGTTGCCTATAGCGTAAACGCGTTGGCCTATCCTAAGCTTGTCAGAATCGCCTAGCTCCGCGTAAATCAAGTCTTTCCTGTCGATTTTGACGACGGCTATGTCGTGGATTGCACATGTGCCTAGCAGCCGCCCGTTTAAGACTTCGCCGTTCCACAGGGTGACAGCGATGCGTTCCGCGCCTTGCACTACGTGGTTGTTGGTTATTATGTGGCCTTCGCTGTCAATAATTGTGCCGGAGCCCATGCCTTTAACTGGGAAAACTTGATAAAACATGCCTTGAACAAGCCTTACAGTGCTGATGTTCACAACGCTTTTGCTTACCTTCTCCAAGACGTCTAAAACTCTAGATTCGTCGTCTGAAGCCAAACTGCTCTCCTCCTTGAAAATTGAACTTACCTAAGCTTTAACCTTTTCCAGTTTATGGGTTGTCAGCGAGTAAGCTTTGAAGATTAAGAAAACCGCTGTGGCTTGTGTTGCCACGACATAGAGAGCCATGCTCCAATATGGTGGGTTCATGGCGGCGAACAAGCCGTAAACAAAGCCGCTGATAAGCATGCCAATACCGTAAGCTGTGTTAAAAATGCCGTAGGCTGTTCCCCGCAAAGTTATGGGCGCAAATTCTGAGACAGCGGCACGATAAATTGATTCTTGCATACCTAAAACTAGGCCGAAAAACACTGCGGCAGCTATTATGGCGGCTATGTTTGTATTGGCTAAGGCAAACAGTGTCGGAAAAACTGAGAGGATGAAAGGTAAAGTCAAAACCCTAATCTTATACTTATCATAGGAGTATCCGGCTAAAAAGGCTGTGGGCGCGTCCACCCCTTGAATCAGCATGTATATTAGTGGAACCATCCACTGCTGGTTTGTCGGCTGGAGGATTGCTGAAGCCCTTAGGAGTATAAGCTCGTATGGGATAAGCCCCACAGTGTTCAATACAACGGCGAAAGTATAAAAATAGAAGGCTTCTTCAAGTTTGCCGCCTTCTTCCCGTGCCTTCTCCGTTTCGGACGGCTTGCTTGAGCCGATCTTTCTGTAGGTGAAAGTTAGAAACACCACAAGCAATAGGAAAGGCGCAAGTAGCAGGCTAAAGGTTTGGCTGTAGTTGTTTCCGCTGTAAAACATTAAAGCCGCAACCAGCAACGGTCCTAAAATGGCTCCTATTTGGTCTAATAGTTCATGTATTCCAAAGGCTTTTCCAGCTCCAACACCTCTGCTTACGATGGACAGCACAGCATCTCTGGCCGGCGCCCGAACGGCTTTTCCAATGCGCTCAAGCAGTACGAGGATTAGGGCTATCCACCAAAGATTTGTGAAGCCTAAGAGCGGGATAGCCACGATAAGCCCGTAGCCTAGGAAAATGAAAGCCCAATAAGCCCTAGTTGTGTCGGCTAAAACTCCGCTTACAAGCCTTAAAGCGTAGCCTAAAAACTCCCCAAACCGTCCAACAAAAACTATAATGAAGGCTGAAGCGCCCAAAAAAGCCAAATAGTCTGGCACAAGTCCCCGCGAACCCTCATAAACAACATCCCCTAAAAGGCTTACAATTCCCATAAGGAGAATAGCCATGTAAGTGCTTCTTATGCTGGTAGATTCTGAACCCACAAACCCCTCTCCTTAACGGCAACTCCATAATGATTCATTTGCGCGCTCTCACTTGCCGGATGTTAAATTTTTGTATATTTGGGGTTCGGCAAGATAAAGCTTTTATTGAGGCTTAAGGCTTAGTTTGGCAAATATCCATTAAAACGGTGCTCGTTATGGCTTTGCAGAAAGGCGACTTCATCCTAATAGACTACGTTGCAAAAGTTAAAGAGACAGGAGAAGTCTTCGACACAACAATTGAAGAAGTGGCCAAAAAGGAACGCCTATACAAAGAAGGCGAAATCTACGAGCCAAAACTTGTTGTCGTGGGTGAAGGCTGGGTTTTAAAGGCTTTAGACGAAAGCTTTCTAACCATGGAGGTTGAAAAACCTACAACCGTTGAAATCCCACCAGAAAAAGCCTTCGGCCCCCGAGACCCTGAAAAGGTTAGACGTGTTCCTTTGAGACAGTTAACATCGAAGGGGATAACACCCACCCTTGGGATGCGCCTCGAATATGACGGAAAAATTGCAATAGTAAGAGCCATTGGCGCTGGAAGAGTTTTGCTGGACTTCAATCCGCCACTAGCCGGGAAAACCCTTGTCTACGAGGTTACAGTCAAAAAGAAGCTTGAAACGCAGGAAGAGAAGATTGCAGCCCTTATTCATCGCCGAATACCCTCTGTAGAAGTAGAAAAGTTCAAGTTTACAGTGAAAGGCAAAACCCTCAGTGTAGAAATGCCGGAAGACGCCTTCTACCTTGAAGGAATCCAAGTAGCGAAAAGGGGAATCGCCCTGGACATTCAAAAGTTTTTCCCAGAAATCACAACCGTCAAATTCATTGAAACCTTCAAAACAGCTCAGGCGGAGACCAAAACAGAGGCGGAAAGCCAAGCTTAAATGACTTCGGTTTCTCTGGCTATTCTTCTGCATTCTTCAAGGCTCAACTTTAACTTGCTCAAAATCGTGTAGCGTTCCGGCCTTACAGAAGGCGCCATATACAAGGCTTCGACAACCTCGTCTTCTGTTAAGCCCAATTCTTCGGCGTTTGTGGGCGCTCCAACGGTTTTAAGGGTTTCTTGGATGCGTTCCCAGTCAGCTCCATGTAAGTAAGCCATCATTATGGTTCCAACACCGCAGCGTTCTCCATGCATGGAACTGTTAGGTTTGATCATGTCGAGGGCGTGGCTGAATAAGTGTTCAGCGCCGCTGCATGGGCGACTGCTGCCAGCGATGCTCATGGCGACGCCGCAGCTTATCAAAGCCTCTAAAAGCACTCGCAAGCCTTCCTCGTTTTCCGGCCTAATATGTTTAGCGTTTTGTATCACAAGCTCGGCGCTCATTAGGGCTAGGCTTGCAGCATACTCCCCATAATATTCGCCAACCTCTTCGTGGGCTAGTTTCCAGTCTCTGACGGCTGTGAACTTTGCGATGACGTCTCCGCAGCCGCTTGCCACAAGTCGAAACGGAGCCTGCTTTATGACGTTTGTGTCTGCCACTATGGCTATGGGCGCTTGAGCCATAACCGAATAGGGCTTCTCTAAACCCTTAATGGAGGATAGTGGACTTGCAATTCCGTCATGGGAGGCCGTTGTTGGAACGCTTATGAATGGTGTTCCTTGACGTGCCGAGCTTAACTTTGCAATGTCAATTTTTGTTCCGCCGCCAACCCCCAAAACCACCTGGGGCTTCAGTGTCTTAATTCTCTCCTCAACGGCTCTAACATCCCACATAGTGGCCAACTCAACCCTTAAAGTTTCAACCCTTAAGCCCTCGCTTTCAAGTATCGCCTTAACGGTTTTTCCGGCAATTTCTCCAGTCTTTGAACCCGTAACAATTAGGGCTGAGTCTGTAAACCCCAACCTTTGGGAGATTTCAGCTATCCGCTCTATTACGCCTTCTCCGACGATAACTTCCCTTGGAAGCTGCATCCAGTGGTGTTTTAATGTCAAATCAACCACTAAATACTACGCAGGACCTTTATCTTCAAGTAGGGCTTAAACCTTAAAAACTCTTTTGAAAAGAGCAAGATGCGCTTTTGGCTTTAAAAGGAAAACTTAGTTTTTGAAGCGTAATATTAATAAACTCCACGTGCATGATTACAAGTGCTACTTCCTTGAGAAGTGAGTTGGGCTGTAAGTCCAGATTTTAGGAGAACCGTCAAATGGCGAATAACAATATGATTGACAAGTTGACGTTCAAAGGAACAACAACGGTAGGCGTTGTATGCAAAGACGGCGTAATCCTGGCCTCTGACACCCGTGTAACTATGGGATTTTACGTGGCGCACAAGCATGGCAAAAAGATTTACAAAATAGACGACCATTTGGCCATGACCATCGCGGGAACTGTGGCGGACGCCCAGAGGACTGTGGACATTTTAGCCGCCAACGCTCAGCTTTACAAGATAAACTTGGGGCGTCCAATTCCCGTAAGCTCGGCTGCAAGGCTCGTGGCGAACCTCCTATTTTCGGCGAGATATATACCCTTAGTCACCCAAGTGTTGGTTGGAGGGGTTGACGAAACAGGTCCTCACGTGTTTTCGCTAGACCCCTTTGGCAGTTTAACAGAAGAAAAATGCGTTGCCACTGGCTCAGGCTCGCCGGTAGCTTACGGTGTTCTTGAAGACAAGTTTAGGGATGGCATGACTGTGGAAGAGGCTTTACCCATAGTTGTTAAGGCTGTTGATGCTGCCATGAAAAGGGATGCCGCCAGCGGGGACAGCTTCAACGTGGCGGTTATAGACGCTAAGGGCTTTAGAGAGTTAACCGACGAAGAAAAAAGGAAGCTTTTAGCAAAGTAGGGAAGTTGAAATTGGCACGCAACTCTGAAAAGGAAAAAGTCGAAATAAGCCAATACATCCTTGAGCATGTTCCGAAAGAAGCTGAAGTCACAAGGGTAGAGTATGAAGGTCCAATGCTGGCTGTATATGCCAAGAAGCCAGAAATCCTCGTTGAACAAAGCAGCTTAATCGCCGACATAGTAAGTGTAATAAGAAAACGCATAGTCATCCGCTCCGACCCCTCGGTGAGGCTGCCGGAAAAAGAAGCCGAAAAAATCGCCCGAGAAATAATACCGCCAGAAGCTGAGGTGACAGACATAAACTTTGACCCAAGCTTAGGCGAAATAATAATTGAAGCCAAAAAACCCGGGCTTGTTATAGGAAAGAATGGCGCGGTTCTCCAAGAAATCATTAAGAGGACAAAGTGGCGTCCCAACATCTTGAGGAGTCCGCCGCTTCGTTCAAAGATTATAGCCCACACGCGCCATTTCCTCCATGCCGAAAGCAAGGAAAGAGAGAGAATTCTCCGCACCTTCGGAGAAAGAATCTTTAGACCCAAAACCTTTGAAGTCGGTGACGTCCGCATAACCCCCCTCGGCGGGGTTCAAGAAGTCGGCAGATCCGCCATTTTAGTTCAAACGAGGGAAAGCAGCATATTGCTTGACTGCGGCATAAACCCAGGCGCTTCAAAACCTTTTGAGGCGTTTCCAAGGCTTGACCATCCTGCCTTTGAAATAGACTCTCTGGACGCCGTTGTTATAAGTCACGCCCATCTGGATCACTGTGGTCTTGTGCCATTCCTCTTCAAGTACGGTTATGATGGACCGATTTACTGTTCCGCTCCCACATCCAGCCTAATGACACTTCTACAACTTGACTATTTGGATGTTGCCAGCAAACAGGGCATTATACCCCCGTATGATCAGAAAGATGTGCGAGAATGTGTGCTGCACACAATCCCATTAAGGTATGGTGTTGTGACAGACATAGCTCCCGATATAAGGCTAACCTTACACAACGCAGGACACATTTTAGGCTCGTCGATAATTCACTTGCATATTGGTGAAGGCTTACACAACATAGTGTATACTGGCGACTATAAGTATGCCAAAACTATGCTTCTGGAGGCAGCTACAGCCGAATTCCCAAGGGTTGAAACCGTCATAACTGAAAGCACGTATGGGGGTCCAGACGACATAATGCCGTCGAGGGTTGAGGCTGAAGAACGCCTAGTAAAAATTGTGAATGAGACGCTGGAGCGGAAGGGTAAGGTTTTGATTCCGGTTCCAGCTGTTGGAAGGGCGCAGGAAATAATGCTTGTTTTGGACGGTTACATGAAACGTGGGCTAATGAAAGAAGCACCCGTCTTCATTGAAGGTATGATTTCTGAGGCCACTGCCATCCACACTGCTTATCCGGAATATTTGGGGCGGGAGGTTCGCAACAGTATACTCCACGAGGAAGTTAACCCATTCGAGTCAGACTACTTTACGGTGGTCGAGCATCCAAGCGTTAGACAAGATGTCATAGAAGGAGAGCCATGTATCATAATGGCTACTTCTGGAATGCTTGAAGGTGGTCCAGTAATAGAATACTTTAAAGGTTTGGCTGAAGACGAGAGAAACGTAATAGTTTTTGTGAGCTACCAGATCGAGGGCACGCTGGGGAGACGTGTACAAAAAGGCGTAAACGAAGTTGCCATGATGGACAGTGAAGGCAAAATGTCTGTTGTTAAAGTTAAGATGCGTGTTGAATCCATTGAAGGATTTTCAGGGCACTCTGATAGGCGGCAGATAATAAATTACATAACACATTTGAAGCCCAGACCTGAAAGGGTCATAGTTTGTCACGGTGAAAAAGCGAAAATAGCCAGCCTATCAAGCTTTATTCAAAAGAGATGTGGAATACCAACGGCGGCACCGTCAATAATGGAAACCATTAGGCTGCTGTAGATATAGGCTCACTTGTCACCTGGGGTTTTTCTCTCCAAATTTTAACGTTGGGCGGACACACTACAACCCTTTCTTCACCCAAACGGGCGATGTCTCCACCCAAGGACTCTACGAATTCGCAGAGTTCGTTGACTGCTTTTTTCACGTCTTCTATGCTTTTGTTGGCTAGGGGGGTTATCCTAAGAATCAAAATGTTTCCGGAACGAACCTCATTTTTAATTGTGTCTAAGTCGGACAAGTCGCGGATCGGCATAGCCTTCAAAAAAGTTTTTCCAAGGTTGCTTTTTGCCTCTTCAGTTTTGCGTTCCTCAACTTTTTCCTCTCGCCTATATCTACGGAAGAGTTCACTTAATCCTGGCAACTTTCTCCACTCTGTTTAATTTTAAACCCTCTTTAAGAGTTTAAGCGTTTCTTTACTTAGCTGTTCTATTGATTCGGAATATAGATTCAGCCCTTTAAGAGTTTATGAATCTTGAATCTGGATTGTTGGTCAACTATAGCTGAAACCCATTTCTTTAATCAACTTCCAAACTTTGTCCCCAACGAAATGCACGTTCTTGACGACAACACCTTGTCTAATTTTGCTAATTATGTTATCGTCGTAGAGAACTTCGCCCACAGCGATTGGTTTTCCATTTTTCTCATCAACCACAACGACCAAGTCGCCTTTTCCAAAGTTTCCTTCAAAACGGACAATCCCGGGAGCCATCACGTTGGCGCCGTTGCAAATGTGGCGAACCGCCCCCATGTCAACAACTATTTTTGGCATTGAGGCAAGTGCCTCTTCGAAAATGAGGGTGGGATATATGTTTTTGCAGACCTTAAAAAGGGATGGTTTGCCGTTTATTAGAAAGATTTCACAAAAATCTTTTTCGATCAACTCCATATTCATTTTAGAGCCGAAAACTGTTCGCATATTCTTTTTCAGTCTTTCTGAAGCTTCTTGCAGTAGGGCTTTAGCCTCCTTCTCTTTGATGAAGTGTCTTTTATGCCTTTTAGCCATTTGTTTGCTTCTCCCTTTTTAGATAGGTTTAAATGGTCAGCTAAGTATAAAAAGGTGATAAATCAGTAAACGTTGACGTGAGGGCTGCTAAATGAGCGAAATGACAACTGAAATCCTTGAACAAAACCTTGGAAAAATAGTGCTTGTAAAACTGAAGGGTGGAAAAAGCCTTAGAGGGAAGCTGAAAGGCTTTGATCAACACTTAAATCTCGTTCTTGAAGAAACAGAAGATACCACAGACGCTGAAAACGTTAAAAAGCTAGGCTTGATTATAGTTCGCGGAGACAACGTTGTGTTAATATCTCCGCCGCCGAGGTGAGAGCGTATTGGGAAAGGGGACACCATCCTTTGGTAAGCGTGCTGGCAAAACATTGCACATACGTTGTAGAAGATGTGGAAGAAGGGCTTACAATGTTTCAAAGAAGCGTTGTGCTGCGTGCGGCTACGGCGAAACAACAACCATTAGGCGGTATTCTTGGCAAACCAAAAACCTTAACAGGGAAAGAATACGCTGAAAAGCGTCGCCTTAAAAGTTATCATTAAAGTATCCTTTATCAATTCTGACGAAAATTAACGGTCCTTTGCTTCGAGTTAATTCTCTGGCTCTGCGCAGAGTTCTGTTGACCAAGTTTAGCATTTGTTCCTTCTCTGTAGCGTATCTCTTTTTATTCTCGCCTAACTCCATTTTTAGTAGGTTTTCAGCTAGGATTGAGGTGCCGCAGATTTCTCCGTTTCTGATAAGTGTGGAGATCACGATTTCCTGCATTTCTTTTCGGTTTGGCAGCCTTCTCCATAAAGGTTCAGCGTTGTTCAAAATCTTCGTCATCTTGTCCCATCTTTTTTCGTCTTCGTTGCCTATTAGTAGTTTAACTCTCTCATTCCATTTTTTGAGCCATGTGTTTGTCCAGATGTCTATGAACTCTTCAAGTTCTTTTGGCTCTCTTTGGTAAAACTCTTCCAGTTTGTCCACCAGCTCCCACTCGTTTGCCTCTTTGCCTATCAAGTTCCAATGCACTTTAAGGTAGTTTGTTAGGTCTTGGCATGCTATCTGTAGAACTTTGCGGTCTGAACCGAAAAGATCCAGCATTGGATTTTTGTTTTTAAGCTTTTCAGATAATAGCATTTCAATGAAATTCATCGTTTTCGAAGCCCTCTCCCAGCTATCTATTACTCTAAAGCTTTAATTAAGCTTTATTCATAGTTGCTTCTATAAGACTCTTAAGTAGCTTTCAGCCATATTGTCAGTTCTGTAATATTCCAGATAATCCAAAACTAGCCTAAAACGTGTAAAAGCTCGTTCACGTCTTTAATGATTAAGTCTGGTTTTTCCTTTGCGAGTTCCTCCTTTGAAAATATTCCAGATAAAACTGCCACCGTTTTTGCTCCGGCATTCCTTCCAGCTCTTATGTCGCAAATGGAGTCCCCCACAACGGCGCATTCGCCTATTTCAACGCCGAGCCTTTCTGCACATGTTACTATGGCTTTTGGAGAGGGCTTTGGTAAAGGAGTATCCAACGCTGTCACTATGCAGTGGAAGTATTTGGCTATGCCAAGCTTTTCCAGTTCTTTTTGGATGTTTTCTCTTGAGACGTGGCGCATTGTGAGGAGGGCAAGCCTAACCTTTTTCGAAAGCACGTCAAGGGTCTCTGGAACGTTCGGCAACAGCTTCGTTTTGCTTCCAGTTATGGAATAATAGGTCTTTAAGTAAACGTCAAGGAACCTTTCGACGTCAACCCCCCCTATCAAGTCGTTTATGGGCTGGTTTTGTTCCAACCTTCTTGGAATTTCCAATGCGATGGCTGAATTGAAGCTCTTAAGTCTAAGAGTTTTCCACGTCCTTTTTAGGGCTTCAATATAGGCTTCTCTTGAGTCCACTATCGTGCCATCAAGATCAATTAATATGCCTTTGACCTTCAACATCATCTATAATTGCCAGCCTGCGCGTTTTTGCATATGAGCGCCCCTTGCGATTTTGTTTTATACAGTGTTTTCTTCGATAAGTTTTTATTTGTGCTTTGTTGTCTAAAGGTATCCCACCGAGACAAACATGTTAAACCGAGGCTGAATATCGGACTATGGTTAGAAAAGCGCGAATCCGCCTAACAAGCACAGACTACAAGAAGCTGGAGGAGGTATGTCAGGAGCTGAAGGCCATTGCTGAAAAGACAGGGGTGAAGATGGTTGGGCCTGTTCCGCTTCCAACGAAGAGGCTTAGGGTTCCAGTTTTGAAGTCGCCGTGCGGAGAGGGTACTTCCACATGGGATCGGTGGGAGCTGCGCATTCACAAGCGTCTAATAGACATCGATGCTGAAGAGCGTGTCATGAGGCGGATTATGCGAATCCGTGTTCCAGAAGAGGTTCACGTCACAATAGAGCTTATCTAGAAAGGTACACACATATAAGTTAAAATTGTCAGGGCAAGGCTTGTTGTGAAGGTTAGTGCCCAAATACTTTTGTTCCACTTGAAAACTTTGTAGCCGTCTAAAATTCCAAAAGGAATTAGATTAAATAGGGCTATCCAAGCGTTTATGGCGGACGCGTAAATCAAAGCTGGCTGTCTAACCACAAAGAAAACTCCAACCAAAACTGTGGATAACGCTATGTTTGTAGCAGGTCCAGCTACTGATATTTTTCCCACACTTTCTCTGCGAGTTAGCCCAAAAATCACAACGGCGCCAGGGGATATTATTTTGAAAAATGGTGAGATGATGGATATTGCTGTCAGCATTAAGCCGGTGAACATAAGCCTAAACTCGGCCCAAAGTCCCTCTTTTTGGGCTGCGAATTTGTGGGCTAGTTCGTGGGCCAAGAATGAGGCCGCTACTGTTATTGCGAAGACGGCCAGCATGAGGGGGTCGCCGAGCTTGGCGTAAATTTCCCGTGAAAGTCCAAATGAAAATCCTATGCCCACAACTAGAAGAGCGGCTATGACAAGATGTGTGATTTCCTTGTTGCTGAAGTGGAACCTTCTCTTTTGCTCAACCGGAATATAATACGTCGCAGTATATTCGTATGGGCTTTCTGTCTGCAAGGGTTTTGGCTGGACTGGCGTCAGCGTTTTCTCTCTTGATGGGCTGCGGGCAAGTTCCAGCCTTGGGCAGTCATGGTTTTCTGGTAGGCGGTGTTCTGTGCAGAAGTATCCTCCACAATATGGGCACCTAAAGGGTAGGAATGTTTCTTTGCCGCACTTTTGACATTCCATTTGTGACATCCTACGTGTTGCTTGAATCAACTATTCTTCGTTCTTATATGTTTCTTTCCGTAAAACCGTTAAAACGTTAATAGGGTTTACTTTGCTATTGTAAGTTGGGTTCAGCGTGGCTGAGGTGAAAAACGGTTGAAGGCTTTCAGCTTTGTCCATGCCGCGGATTTGCATCTGGGCTATTCACAGTATGGGCTTGAAGCCAGAAGAGAAGATTTTGATAGGGCTTTCAGCGAACTTGTTGACAAAACGTTAGAGCTAAAGCCAAAGTTCATGATTATCGCTGGAGACCTTTTCCACAACGCACGGCCATCAAACGTAACGTTAGAAAACGCCATCAAAAACTTTAGCAGGCTGCGGGAGGCTGGCATCCCAGTGCTGGTTGTGGATGGTTCACATGATTCGGCGCCTAACGTGGTTACAAGCACTATTTTAAACCCCTTAGACAGCGCTGGTCTGATTAATTTTCTCCCAAGGCATGAGGGGGCCTGTTGGCGGATGCCGGAATGCTGCTACGTTTACGGAGTGCCAAACTTTAGAACTCGCCGTAAAACCGAGGAAATGCTTCCAGCCTTCATGGACAAGAATAAGCCGACTCCGGATCCGTCGCTTTTCAACATCTTCGTTTTTCATATGGCTTTGGAACTTTCAGACCTTAACCCGCCATACATGGAGGCTGAGGCTCCACCGGAACTTATACCGGAAGGCTTCAATTATTATGCTGCTGGCCACGTGCACACGTCTTATGTTGGAAAGTTTAAGACTGGTTTGCTGGTTTATCCGGGAAGCACAGAAACCATAAACTATGATGAAGCTAAAAACGAGAAAGGCTTCTATTACGTTGAGGTAAATGATAAGGGCGAAGCGTCGCCCCAATTTATAAAGCTTGAATCTCCACGCAAATTCGTTGTCCTGGAGCAGGATTTCACAGGTTTTACGGCTTCGAAAATCACTGAGCTTGCAGTGCAGCTTGTGAAGAACGCCGACCAAGAGGGTGCGGTTCTTGTGCCCGTGTTGAGGGGCACGTTGCCAGCGGAGGCCAGTCGCGCCGACGTGGATATAGCCCAAATTAGAAGCGCGGCTGAAAAAGCTTTGCTCGTTCACCCAGTTATACTTCTCCGTGAAAGCGAGGTTCCAGAGGCTGTTGTTCGCTCAATATTCGAAAGTGAAATCGAGGACTTGAAAACGAAGAGCTTCGAATATTTCATGCAGATTTTCGCCGAACGCTACAGTCCAGAACAAGCTGAAAAAATAGCCCGTGCAGCCGTCAACCTAATTGAACCGTTGACGAAGAAGCAGGATGAGCGGGTTCGACAGATTTTGGAGGAGCTTGTTCAATGAGGATTGAAATTGTCCACTTGGAAAATATTCGCTCTCACGTGAAGTCAACGGTGCCCTTTGCAAGAGGTTTCAACTGTCTCGTGGGCGGTTTGGGATGCGGAAAATCAAGCATTCTTTACGCTATTGACTTCGCCCTTTTCGGAGACCCTTTGGGAAGAAGCTACGAGTATCTGTTGAGGGATGGAGCGGAAAACGGCAAAGTTGTTCTCCAATTCGCTCAAAACGGTAAAAGCTACACTATAATGCGTGGACTTAAGAGGCGTGGGAAGGGGATAAGCCAAGACTTTGACGAGTTGAAGCTTTTCGAAGGCGAAACCCTAATAGCCAGCGTGAAAAGCGAAGCCGTGGCAGAACAGCTAAAAGCCATAACAGGGCTGGATAAGGAGCTTTTCCGCGAAATAGTTTGGGTTAGACAAGAACACCTAAAAGAGCTTATAGATGCCCCGCCAAGGGACAGACAAAGACGCCTCGATGAACTTTTCGGGCTTTCAGACTATGAAATAGCGTGGGGCAACATCGCCGCCTATCAGAAAGAGTACGAGGCTGAGAAGAAGGTTTACGAAAAAGACCCGGATGTTGTCGGCTTAGAAAAGCTCAACGCTGAGTACACGCGTCTAGCTGAGGAGTTCACACGCTTAGAAATCGACATCCAAAGTGCTTCGAGAAGGCTTGAAGAAGCCAAAAAAGCCCTCGAAGAGGCTGATTTGAGGCTTAAAAGGCTTGAAGAGCAACGGGCGTTCATAGATGAATACAGAAGGAAAGAGGCTCAAATTCAAGCTCAACTAACAAGCCTAGAAGACTCTTTAGCAGCTGTCGCGGAAAAAATTGAGGGCAAAAAAGCTATTATTGAAAACTTGAAACAACGCCTCTCCTCTTTGGAAGCTCAAATACAGTCTCATAGAGATAGACTGAAAGAAGTTGGGGTTCCCGCAGACCAGCCTCTTGAAGCTTTAAGACAGCATTTATTAGCTTTTGATAACCAAATCGCCGACTTAAAAGCCGAATATGAAGCCGCTCTTAGAAGCATGCAGGCAGATCAAAGGAGACTTTCATCACTTTCAACGGAGAACCGTTGCCCACTGTGTTTGCAGCCCTTAACAAGCGAGTACAAGGAAAACCTAATTCAGAGAATCCAAAAAGAGAACAGTGAAAGACAGAAAACCCTAAGCCAACTTCAAAAAGAAATCGGAGAACTGCAACAGTTAAAGGAGAAAGCCAGCGCAGCCATCACAAGCCTCCAGGGCTTAACGCCGAGAACCGAGGAGTTAAAAAACCGCATAAACGAGGAAACTAGGGCTTTGGCGGAACTTTCAAAAGAGTTTGAAGAAAAACAGAGGTTAGAGGCGGAGCTGCGGGCTCAACTTGAAAAAGTCCGCCGTGAAATAGCCCGGTTCGACGTTTCAGAACTTGAAAACGCCAAAAAATATAGAGACAAAGTTTACCAGAACTACTATCTGCTTAGGTCTGAGCTGCAAACCATGGAAAATCGTAAAGGCGACTTCATGAAACGCCTAGACGACATCAAAGAGCGAATAGACCAAGCCCAGAAAAAACTGGAGCAGATGGAGAGGTTGAATCGGATTGTCGGCGTCATAGCAAGCATCCGCGACGCTTACAGAAGCATCCAACCAAAACTTAGAAGCGAGTTCATAAAAGTCTTGAAAAACATTGTCCAGCAGATTCTAGACAGTTTAGTCGGCGAGGAAGGCTCCCCGATAAACATTATGATCGACGAAACATATACGCCCTACGTTATAAGCGAAAGCGGTGTTGAAAGAGAAGTTTCAAACCTTTCCGGAGGGGAACGCACCCTAATAGCCTTCGCTTATCGCCTCGGCTTAGGACAGCTGATAATGCAGTCTAAGACTGGACACGGCTTAAGCCTTTTACTTTTAGACGAACCAACTGAAAGCCTCGGAAGAGAAGATGGCTCCATAGACCGATTGGCGGAAGCTATATCACGGTTCAAAGCCATAGAACAGATAATAGCTGTAACCCACAGCGAAGCCTTTGCAGAAAAAGCCGAACACGTGATACGCGTCGAAAAAGAAGCTGGCGAAAGCATAATCTCGGTGGAAAAATAACAACCAGCTTTTATATCTCCATCCGCTTGCGCAATTTTATTTGGCAAACAGCATCGCTTTTCATACAAAGGGAAACAGTAGTTTTAGACGAAATAGATAAAAAGTTAAGCCATAATAGTGGTGCAAAAAGCCGAGTTGGGAATGATGACTTCCAGCGACAAAATATTGGAGGTGCTGGAATTCACCATAAAATACTTGGACGGTTGTATATCCGCTTTAAAAGGCGGTTATGAAAATGCTTTTTCAGACAATGTTTGGCATGTTGCCGCGCAGCTTGAATACGCATTATTCATGCTTTCTCTAAACCTTGGAAATGGGCACACCGCCTCTTCCGTAAAACTTAATCCCGAACCTAAGGGTCTTCCAATAGACCAAACCATGTTAAAAGTCAAGGAACTAGTTAATGCAGCGCAGAGTTTCCTCGAAGCCGGAGACTTAGTGAACGCTTACAGGAATGCCTATCTGGCGAGACACTACATTTTCAAAGTTCAAGAAAGCTTGGTTAAAAAGAAGCATAAAGCGGTTAAAAGGGAAAAATAGTGGCTTTTACTCCTTCAACTCATAGATTTTTCGTTCTTTGATTATCAAAGCGTTCTCTTTGCCGCCTATAACTCTAAAGTAGTCCTTGAGCTCAGCTCTGTGGAGGTATTTCCGCAAAAGCGCCCGCAAGTGCTTTTTTGAAAGGCTGCTTTCCTTGCCTTTTAAGACTATTTCGTTTGCCGTTGTTTCAATTTCGACACCGGTTTTTTCCCGTAGAAAATCTACTAATTCTTTTATTATGTCGTCGCCTTCCGCTTTCAATTCAGATATGTCAACTCGAATTTCAGCCATTTTAACCACCACGGTTTTTATCTTCTAACCATTATGACTCTCACTTGATCACACGCGTCTTCACATGAGTCTGCAATCATTTCCAAGGCTTCAAAAAGCTGTCCGACTAGAACCGCTACCCCCGCTTTCGGCAAGTTCTCTTTTCCAAGGAGCATTCTCACTTTTTCGTGTAGATCATCCACTTTCTCCTCTTCCCTTTCAACAGCGTCTGCGGCTTGCAGCGCCTCTTCAGGTTCAGTCAAAAGTTTGTTCGCACATTTCTGTAGAAGAATCGCACATTCCTTAATGCCCTTGGCCATTTCCATAATTCCTCCCCGAATAGATTTTGGCACATCTTCCATGGGCAGCACGCTTAAAACTCTTGTGGATTCTCTGCTCCAGTCTGCAACCATATCCACCCTTTTAACTAAATGCATAATGTCTTCCCTCGCTGTGGGCGAAAGCTCGCCTCTTGAAACTTCGTCCATCACTTTTCTCCGCAACATGTCTGCCTCTCTTTCGTTGCTGGCTATTCTCTCGATACATGTACGCATGTCCTCCATTTTATTGTTTACAGCCGCTGCAACAGCTTTTTCCAAGTCTTCAACTATGCTTGTTGTTAGGGCTGAATGCTGCTGTATCGTGGCTAGGGCTTTTGTTTCTCGCCTTTTCTCGAACCATTTTATTAGTTCACTCAACAGCCAACTCCTCCCGTAATCCCGTTTCCGGATAAGCGAACAAGTGGGCGTTTTCCGGCTGGAAGCTTACAGTGATTTTTTCTCCTATACTAAACCATTCACATGAAAGCGAGGGCATCACAACCACAATCAAGTCTTGATTTTCAAGCCTAACCTCATACCGCAGATTTGTTCCTTCAAAAGCAACCCTCTCAACCACGCCGAAAATGGAGTTTTCGCCCCGACTTTTCTCCCTTTTGATGGTGAAGACTTCTGGTCTCACAGCCAAAACCACTCTTTCACCTTTACCTAAGCCCTTGTTTACCGCTTGAACCTTCACTCCGCCCCGAAGCTCAACAATCGCCATCTTATCTGTGGCTTCTGCGATAAACCCCTCAAGAAAGTTTGCCCCTCCGATAAAGTTGGCTACAAAAATGCTTTTAGGGTTCATGTAAAGCTCTTGGGGCGTACCCACCTGCAAAACTTTCCCCTTTTTCATTACTGCTATTCTATCCGATATTGCCATGGCCTCTGACTGATCATGGGTCACATGTATAGCTGTTAACTCCAAATCTTTCACCATACGTCTAATCTCGTATCTAAGCTCGTTTCTGACTTTAGCGTCCAAATGTCCCAAAGGCTCGTCTAACAACAGCAGTTTCGCACCAGCAGCCAGCGCCCTTGCAACGGCAACTCGCTGCATCATGCCCCCGCTTAACTCATGGGGGAAAGCGTCCAACCGTTCATGAAGCCTAACCATCTCCAAAACTTCATGGCCTATTCTCTCAGCCTTTTTCATGTCGAAGCCCTTCACTCGTGGACCGTAGGTGACGTTTTCCCAAGCATTCATGTGTGGAAACAAGGCGAAGGTTTGGAAAACAAACCCTATGTCACGGTCTTCAGGTGGCACATCATTCACAAGCCTATCGCCAATATATATTTCGCCCTCGTCCGGCGCAATCAAGCCAGCAATAAGCCTAAGCAATGTTGTTTTTCCACAGCCGCTTGGCCCCAAAATGGAGAAGTATTCCTTATCTTTAATGTGGAGGTTAACCCTATCCACAGCCACAATTTTGCCGAACCTTTTTGTAACATTGACCAAACGCACATCCGGCATTTCAATACCTTCCCTTACCTCTAACGATAAGCCTTAACGCTAGTAAGATTATGAAGGAGATTAATATTAAGAAACCGCAACCCAAACCAATTTCTAGAGGTGAAACGGCGATTTTCCCCTTAACCCAGCCCACCAAAACAACCGGAGCGGTTTTAAGCTCGGTTACAGCCATCGTGGCGCCAGTTTCGCTTACACTTCTTGTGAAAACCATTATGGCGCCAGAAAACATGGAATATTTAGTTAACGGAAAAACTATGGTTCTAAACACGCATAGCGGCTTAGCTCCTAGAGTTCTTGAGGCTTCCTCTAGTTCTATGCTGATTCTTTCAATAGCTGCCGCCATAGACCTAACAAAATATGGGTATGTGATGGCCAGATGCGCAAAAATTAGAAGCCAAACATCTGGTATAAAGGCTAAAAGTTCCTTCCAGAAAAGTCGCAAGGACACGCCAAGCGCTACTGATGGAACAATTATTGGAATGTCGACAAGCGTGTTTAGCATAGACGAAAAGTTTCCAAAACGTTTTCTTGCAACAATTATAGCCATGGGCAAACCTATAAGAATGTTTAAGACCGTTACAGTCGCTCCAAGGGAGTATGATAATACAAGGCTCCGCCAGTAATCATCCCAAGGATAAACACCAGACAAAGCTTTCGAAAAGACGTCTGTTGGAATAGCTTCAAAAGCCGGGAGAGCAGCAAAAAGCGAAGGAATCAAAACAACCATAAAAAAGATCAGAAGCGTGACGCTGTTTCTAGCTAACATCGCCCCTGAATAGCTTAACTTTCTTTCCACAGTTGGCCAAGCGCCTTTTACTGGCAGCTTCAATCGCTCCCCAAGGACACGAACCGCTGCAAAAATTAGGCATGAAAAAACTATGAGGATAAGGCTCACAAAAACAGTGGCTCCTACAAAAGTTTCCTTTGTGTTCTGTATGAATATTGGACCGTTCTCGAAGGCTCCGGCCACCATCATGGTTGCTCCGGTTTCGGAGATGGACCTTGCAAAGGCTAAGATAAAAGCCGCAATCAATGAAGGCTTTATAATTCCAAGCGTGACCGTTCTAGCTGTTGTAAGTGGTGGGGCGCCCAACGTTCTCGCGGCTTGCTCATACTCGATTTTATAGTCTAGCAGCGCACCTACAATGACCCTCACGACAACGGGATAAGAAAATGTAAAGTGAAGCAAAGCCACAAGAATGGCGCCCGGCGGAATCAATGAGTCCCAGAAAAATTCTGAAACCGTTTTAGGGTTGTGCCAAAAAAGTAATAGCGAATAGCCAAGCACAGCCGTTGGCACTATGAAGGGGACATCGGCAAGGGTATCCAGAATGTTTATCCATTTGGATTTGCTGCGGGCTATAAGCCAAGCCATTGGAACTCCAGCTGCAACGTCCAAAGCTGACACGAACACTGCTATAACAAACGAGTTTCGCACAGCGTTCAAAGCACGAGCTAAAAGGTCAACGTCGCCAAAAATTTCTCCCATAGTCCCCCATTTTATTATTATGCCCAAAATGGGCGGAATTAAAATCAAAGCGAAAAATAATACGACAGCAGCCAGATAGACTCCATATTTAACCGTAGGCTTTGAGGAAAGCCTGTCCAGTTTTTCCACGAGTTTTTTTGGCAAGTCTATCAGCCTAAACCAACCAAATCAGCCAGACGTGTTTCTTTTCCAATTCGCAGAATTTACTGATAAGTTTTTGGTTTTCTTCTCAATTAAAGATTATCATAACATAAATTTAACAAAAGGGAGGGAACCCTTTATAGTTATGTTGTAGAATTTAAGATTTTAGCTGGCTTTTTCTAAATATTTTATTGCCTCTTCAACGCTGTTAAAGCCATATTTTATGGTGTTGAATTGCCCCCTTAGAGCGATGACTTCTTCACGGACTTCGGCTGGTTTGCGTTTACCTTTTATGATGCTTAGCATTAGATCGCAGAGATGTTTGATGTCGCTTTCCCTAAACCCTCTTCTGGTCACATCTTGGAAGCCCAGCCTAATGCCAGAGGGGTTTTCACGGTTGTTTTGGTCATCGTATGGTAGAAGGTTTTTGTTAACTATTATGTTGGCTTCCTCTAAGTCTTTGGCAACTTTTTTCCCGCCGCCGTATTCGCGGACATCTATGGCGAGTTGATGGGACATGGTGAAGCCCTTTTTCTCCCCAAGCACCTTAATCCCATGCTCATGTAAGTATTGCCCAGCAGCCTGCGCGTTTCTAACGGTTTGCTTCGCCAAATCTTCACCAAACAACTTTAACTCTAGGGCTGCTACGCCAACGGCCGGCAGCCTCGCCAAATGCACGTTGGAAGTGCTCAGTGGGAAAACTGCATGTTGAACGCCTTTTATCGCCTTTTCCATGCGGTCATCAGTCAAGTTCGCCAGTATAAGCCCTCCCTGCGGTCCTGGAAAAGTCTTATGAGTTGAAGCCGTCAAAAAGTCAGCGCCTTCCCTTAACGGGTCTTGAAAAGCTCCGCCAGCTATCAATCCCAAAACGTGAGCCCCATCATAAACCATGTAGGCTCCAACTTCCTCTATAACGCTTTTAAGCTCACGAACCGGATGGGGAAACAGGAAGAGGCTTGCGCCTAAAGTCACTAGGCCTGGACGCGCAGCCCTAATTATTTCAGACGACTTATCTACGTCTATGTTTAACTCCTCCACGTCGTAGGCAAGGTTTATTATTTCAAGCCCTAAAACCTGCCCCGCCAACCCTGTGTAATCGTGGGAGATGTGGGCACCACAGCTTAAAGGCGCCACAACCATCTTCCTGTTCCTAGTCACGTTTGAAATTCCCTTAAATGTTGCAAGGTTTGCATGGGTGCCGGAAACGACCCGGATGTCCGTCCAATTACAGTTAAAGAGTTTCTTAACAAGGTCAGCCGTGCAATTTTCAATCATTGTTATGTATTTCTGTCCTTGATAGTATCTTTCCTTAACATGTCCTTGAAGGTCGTTTTCACCCTCAGAATATCGTGACTCAAGGTCCATGCATAGTCTGAGCATTTCTCTAACTGCTGGAGACTTTAAACCCTCGCTTGCAATTAGATTTATACACTCTTGTTCACGGTATTTTTCGTGGGCGCGGCATGCTTCTACGAGCTCAAAGAAAAGCTTTGCAAACTCGTCCATTCCAACCATCCCAAATATTCATAGACTTTTGAGCAAACGCGTTTCTTCCTAATAACCGTTTTGACAGTTTCGTAAAGACGTGGACAAAACTTAAACTTTTTTATGTCAGTTCGCCCGTCGAGTCATATCACAGCCTAAAAGGCTCTATTGACTCTCCAGCTCATCATCCAAGTAATATAGAGCAAAATGTATCTTTTAGGATTTTCCTTTAAACCAATTGGCTCCAACAGCACGAGCAATAAAATAAGTTTTATCTGGATTTTCCTCCATAATTCTGATTTAGGAGCGTAGAGGAAATGGATGTTTTTGAAGCAATTAAAGGACGGCGCAGTATTCGAGCTTATCGAGATATGGATGTGTCTCAAGAAATTGTTGAAAAACTTATCGAAGCAGCCAGATGGGCACCGTCTGCTGGGAACATCCAGCCGTGGGAATTCATAATTGTACGGAACCCTGAAACGAAAAGGAGGCTTGCTGAAGCCGCTTTAAGGCAATCTTTCATTGAAGAGGCTCCAGTTGTCATTGTTGTATGTGCAGATGAAGAACGTTCAGCCCGGGGCTACGGAACGAGGGGCAGAACCCTTTATTGTATACAGGATACAGCTGCAGCCATACAAAACATTCATTTGGCGGCATACGCCCTAGGCTTGGGCACATGCTGGGTCGGCGCCTTCAGAGAAGACGAAGCGAGAAAAATCTTAAACATTCCAGAAGGCGTTAGACCTGTAGCCATTATACCGGTCGGCTATCCAGCTGAGTCTCCGTCTCCAAGGAGTAGACGACCTTTAAAAGAGATAATCCACTACGAGAGGTTTTAGAGAAGGCGAAATTTTTCACAAGGCAAAGGGCAGCCAGCGGTTAAACTTAATATATTTCGCTGGTTTCTATCCCCCTTTGAGGAGTAGTTTTGCTGTACTCTGAAATTGCTGATGTTTACGAGAAGATTGAGGCCACCACTAAAAGGCTTGAAATGACCGACTTATTAGTAGGTTTGCTGAAAAAGACGCCTAAAGAAATAATCGACAAGGTTGTTTACCTAACACAGGGCAAGATTTACCCAGACTTTGTAAAGCTTGAGATCGGCGTGGCTGAAAGGCTTGCTTTAAAGGCTCTTGCCCACGCTTCCGGATGGCCGGAAAGCGAAATTGAAGAGGACATTAAAAAGACCGGTGATATTGGCGAGACTGCCCAAAACTTTATAGCTCGGAAAAAGCAAGTAACGTTTTTCCAAAAACCATTAACCGTCCAGAGAGTCTACGAAACCTTCGATAAGATGGCGAAAGCTTCTGGTCCCGGAGCAATCGACACCAAAGTAACGCTTTTAGCTGGGCTTTTGGCTGACGCCACACCGAAAGAAGCTAAATACATAATGCGCACCGTCACCGGAAACCTTCGCTTGGGTATTGCGGACATGACTGTGCTAGACGCCTTGGCAATAGCCTACGGCGGCGGCAAAGAAACCCGCGAACTCGTGGAACGCGCCTACAATATATCCTCCGATCTTGGAAGGGTTGCCAGAGTCCTAGCCGAAGAGGGCCTCGAAGGCATTAAGAAGTTCAGGGTTATTGTTGGCAACCCAATAAGACCTATGCTGGCTGAAAGGCTTTCCTCACCGGAGGAAATTCTTGAAAAATTGGGCGGAAAATGCATAGCCGAATATAAATATGATGGCGAACGCATTCAAGCCCACAAGAAAGGGGACGAAGTAACCTTATTCTCAAGAAGGCTTGAGGATATTTCCGACCAGTATCCAGACGCCATAGAGCTTTTGAGGAAGCATGTTCTGGCAAAGGAAGCCATTGTTGAGGGTGAATGTGTGGCTGTGGATCCGAACAGCGGCGACATGATGCCTTTCCAGGAGCTTATGCACCGCAGACGTAAATACGGCATAGAAAAAGCCATGGAAGAATACCCCGTTTCGCTTTTCATGTTTGACGCCTTGTATGTGGACGGAAAGGATTTGACGCTTGAACCTTACCCGGTTCGGCGGAAAACCCTCGAAAGCATAATCCAAGAAGGCGAAAGAATAAAGCTTGCCAAATCCATAACCACCAGCGATGTTAAAGAACTTGAAACCTTTTTCCTTGAAGCCATAGAAAAAGGCTGCGAAGGCCTCGTTTGCAAGTCGATAACTTCAGACTCCATATATCAGGCGGGTGCACGGGGCTGGCTCTGGATAAAGTATAAGCGGGACTATAAGAGCGAAATGACAGACACGGTAGACCTAGTTGTTGTCGGAGCCTTTCACGGGCGTGGAAAACGTGCAGGAGCTTACGGCGCATTATTGCTGGCTGCCTACAACCCTGAAAACGACACATTCGAAACCGTATGCAAATGTGGAACGGGCTTTACAGACGAGGATTTGGCAAAACTGCCGGAAATGATGAAAAAACATGTTGTGCCGCATAAGCATCCAAGAGTGAACTCGCTCGTCGAAGCGGATGTGTGGTTTGAACCAAAAGTGGTCATAGAAGTGTTGGGCGCGGAGATAACCCTAAGCCCCATTCACACATGTGCCATGAACAAAATACGCCAAGGAAGTGGCCTAGCCATACGCTTTCCACGATTTACTGGCAACTATAGGGTGGATAAGGCTGCGGAGGATGCAACAACGGTGGAGGAAATAGTTGAAATGTACCAAAAACAATTAAAGAAAATTGCCGAAAGCTAAATTTCACGAAAATTTATCACAATCTGAAACTGTCTTTTCATAATATCATTGACATGTCTGGACACCCATTTAAATTATGATTTTTAAGCTTGAAAGGTTTCAAGCCTAGAAGTTTGTTCTAGCAAGGCTTATATGTTTTAAAAGACGTATTAATTTTCGCCGAAGGGGAGGAGGCTTGCA
>CAZZMT010000040.1:0-18556 GCA_964655395.1 uncultured Candidatus Bathyarchaeia archaeon
GAGCGCCGAACGTCCAGGCTTAGGTTGCTCCCTCCCGGGCCTAGCCAGTTTCACCCGGCAAACGCCGTGGCAAGCCTCCCTACGGAGGCCGCCCGGCGACCGCCGACCCCCAGGGACGGGTGTTCACCGCTTCGGAGGGGAGGGGATTGGCCGGCCACAGGCGCCTCAGCCTCAGCTTTCGGCCCGTCATATAGGGGGTTTACGGTACAGGGGACCCCTAGCCCCCCGCCTAAGACCCACCGCCAAAAAAGAAATGGCAAACGAAAACTATAAAACTTTGCCTTTCACCACTACGCCGTTTTTCAGTATGTTTGCTTGAAGATTTTTGGGCAGAGTCTCTAATTCAACCATGTCCACTGGTACACCCAGCTCAAGTTCTATTTCGGCGTTTAAATCTAGGAGTTCCTTGAAGTTTAGCTTTGGATTTGAGGTTATGCAGATGTTAAACGTTTTAATTCATCTATTGTTTCAAGGATTTCGGTAATTCTCTGCTTTATTTGCTCAACATTTATTGGCATTGCAACCAACAACAATTAATCTAGTCGGAAGTATATGTCATTTACCTTTATCCCTTAATGAGTCATTTAGACTCTCATCGATCCAATTTAAATAATCCTTCAATCCTTCCACTATTGGTATGGCTATTATTTCTGGAACTTGATAACTGTGGAGGGCTTTCACTCTTTCTGAGAGTTTGTTGAAAAGGTCTTTTCTAGTTTTCATTAGGATTAGGTGTTCTTGGGCTGTGTCTATTTTGCCCTGCCACCAGAAGAGCGAATGCACTGGGCCGATTATGTTGGCGCATGCGACCAGCCTCTCCTTTAACAGTGAACTGGCAATTTTCTCCGCTTCGTCCTTGCTGGATGTTGTTATCAATACAACCACGTATGAGTCTTCCATAGTTTCCACCGTTAGAGAAGTCTGGTTGCTTTTCAAGTTTAAATTTTAATGCACACACAAAAAACTGAGGCTGACTTTTGCTTGCGCTCTGCCGAAAGGCTCGCTGGCGCTCGCAACATTCAGCCAAGCTGAAAGTCAGCCGAAATTTGGCTGTGTGCCGAATGGATAGAGGTTTACTAAAGTTCAGCTGAAATAAGGCACGGTTAACGGTTAACGCTTCTTGTTATTTCTTTTAACCTTAATAGCAACAATACTAGGCAGAAGGAGAAGGTTTAATTGGGATGAGGGAAAAAAGAGAAAGTTATTTGTTGTGTTTTCTATTTCTTCAGCGATAGCTTTTCTGAACCAATAGGGTTCATAGGGCATCTCTATTCCGTTTAATGTAGGCTATTGCTCTAGTTCTGCATGTTTCTCTGAACTTACAAGTTCTGCGATGTTCTGCAATCATCATCTAGTTTACAAAGGATAAAGGATTTTAGGTGGTCTCTTGAAGGATTTTTCAGAAGCTCTAAGGCTTGAAGTCTGGCTATGCCCTTTAAAGGCTTTATCCGTGAACTATGCATCCTTTCTTTAGACTCCTCTTCCTTCCATTTTGGAAAAGGACTATCACTTTTCTTTCCCACTTACTTATCACCTACCTTTTTGGCTTATCTAAAAGAAGAAAAATGGTGGGTGGAAGGACTACTGTATTCTCCAAATTATCTATAGAGGAACCAGTCTATCTTAGCGTTAGATGGAGCTGATGTTCCGAAACCTACTGTAAAAGATGTGGTTGTTTTCGTTACTATATAAACTGTTGTGCTCCAGTTGGGCATTACTAGGACACCGTAGTTTGCATCTGGCTCGGCTATCGGTAGAGTTATCGTAATCGAAGTTGCACCTTGAGAAACAGGTACATTAATGCCTTTCTGGGCAACTTTTATTCTTGTGCAATCAATTGTTCCGAAATCCATTAAGAAGTGGTCTGACTTGATATAGACATTGTGAGTGCCCACAAGGGCTATTTCGGCATTTCTGTTTCCGTCGAACATTCCTATGATTATGTTGTAATCGGAAGTTCCCCCTGTTGCCGCACCATATTTCTGCGTTTTATCTTGTTGAGGTCTCGTGTCATAAGCCACAACATTAATCAGCATGCTGTTCCATGTATTGTCCAATTGGATTCCGTTGTATGTCCCAGCATATTCTATGCTGTTGTCCATGAAAGAGCTTGCTTCAACTATTAAGTGGCTTTCATTCCAAGCATGCAATCCATGTCCTCTGCTTCTCAAAACTGTAACGCCTGAAACAATGTTTGAATATCCATACCTCAAAGTAATCCCGTTGATTCCCCATTGAGGGTCTTTCAAAAGCCCTGATTCCAGAATCGTAATTCCCGTGATAACATTGTGATGAGGTTGTGGGTATCCCTCGTAAGTCGTTGTGATTAGGAGTCCATCTCCTCCAGAGTTGAATATTGTTCCGCCTGTTATCGAGCAATGAATAGAGCTTGTTAGGACGTATCCAGATTTGCTGTTTCTAATCATGTTATTCGAGCAGGAGACTCTGTTAGAATTGTCTATGCATATTCCTTGCCAGTTAGCGTCTATTATGTAAGAATTAGCCACGCTAACTTCTGTGCTGAAGTATATTGCTATTGCTTCTCTTCCAGCCTTCTCCAAATAGAGATTTCTCAGAAAAACTCTTTCGCATTGCCATAGGTAAATGTTTTCCCAAGCTGTGCTCTTTATTCGGACATTCTCTATCACGCTCTGCGTAACATTGAAGAACCATATGCCGTAAACATAACTTCCAGTTTGACCACTTCCGTCTATTTCTAGGTTGCGTATCTCAATTTTCTCGTTGTTCTTTTCCGTTCCATATTTAATCCAGTTATAAGCGCCCTCACTCATTATTACTGTCATAGTTTTGTCTTTTGGTCTTAGAATTGTTCCATATTCTCCCTCAATCTTCGTGTTGTTTTTAACCACCAAGTTCACATCATAAGTTCCTGCCTTTATGAATATGTGGCAATTGCCTCGGCTTAACGCGTTGTTAATCGTTGTGTTAGGGTCGCCTGAATACACTATTGCTCCATACGCATTTTTCACAAAGCATACGTCACCTTCCTTATACACAGTATATGTGACGCCAGCGGGATATACGCCGCTTGTTGCTGATGTGTAGCCTACGTACAAACCTACCAATGCACTAATCAAACATAGTATTGCGACGATTAAACCTTCCAATTTTCGGCTAAATTTCATTCATCATTTCACCTACCTTTTTAGCTTATTCGAGCTGACTAAAAAAGGGATTGGAGAGGGAAATCTCTAGTCAAGATTTTTCCAGAATTTATGTTTGTTAAGCCGCATATCGCCCTAAATAGGGTGGTTTTGCCAGACCCGTTCGGCCCTAAAATGAGGGATTTGCCCTTAAAGTTGGCATTAACTCCTTTTAGGACTGGTTCTTGGCGCCACTTGTAAGTTACGTGAAGGTTTTGGCAAACTATCATCTTCAAACACTTTCTACATCATAGTTATTAAGCGAATATGAATTTTTGCAAATGAGGTTTGAAGCGGAAAAAGGTTTCAAGCAAAACTTTTACTGTTTGTTAGGCATCTTTGAACTGTAAATCTTGCCATGTTAAAGGTGGTGTGAAATGCGAGTTATCGGTTTAGTTACAAGTGGCGGCGATGCGCCTGGCATGAATGCGGCTATCCGGGCGGTTACGCGTTTAGCGTACGCGAAGGGCTTTAATGTTTTGGGTTTTGAGCGGGGCTGGGAGGGCTTGATACGGAATCGTTTTAGGCGTTTGGATCCCCGTTCTGTCGGCGGCATAATCCAGTCTGGCGGCACTATCCTTTTGACTTCCCGCTGTCCAGAGTTTAAGACGCCTGAAGGTGTTAGAAAGGCTGCGGAGAACTTGGCGGCTAACCGTGTGGATGGCTTGGTGGTTATTGGCGGAGACGGCTCTTTTCGGGGTGCTTTGGAGCTTAGCCGTGAAACCGATGCGCTTATTGTTGGGGTTCCGGCCACCATAGACAACGACGTTTACGGAACGGACGAAACCATAGGGTTTGACACGGCTGTGAACACGGCCGTTGCTGAAATAGACAAAATCCGTGATACGGCTATATCCCACGAAAGAATCTTCGTCGTGGAAGTTATGGGCCGCAAACGCGGCTTTCTGGCTTTGGCTGTGGGCTTAACGGTTGGCGCCGAAGTTATTCTCGTTCCAGAAGTGCCCTTAAACATGGAGGAAGTTTACAAGACGGTTAAGGAAAACGCCGCCAAGGGGAAGCGTTCCGGCATTATTGTGGCGGCTGGGGGCGGGGGCGACACAAGGAAAATCGCCAGTCAAATTGAACAAAACACTGGGGCGGAGGTTCGCCTAAGCATTGTTGGTTATGCCCAAAGAGGGGGAAGCCCCACCGCGAGAAGCCGTCTGCTTGCAAGCTTATTCGCAGAAGAAGCTGTCCAACTGATCAGCCAAGGCGTTGGAAACCGCGTCGTCGGCTTGCAGAAAGGCGAAATCACAAACATAAGCCTAGAAGAATCATGCAAAAACCAAAAACCTCTAGACACAAAACTTTTGGAGTTAGCGAAGACTTTGGCGACCTAAACCAAAAACTAGCCGAAGAACACGCTGGCTATGTTGTAGAGTTCTAGGTCTACGGTTTTTCTTTTGCCAACCACATCCTTTAGGGGCACTGGGACTATGTGGTTTCCTTGGAGGGCTGTCATATAGCCAAACCTGCCCTCGTGAACATAGTCTATGGCGGCTACGCCGAATCTTGTGGCTAATATGCGGTCGAAGGCTGTTGGTGAGCCTCCCCGCTGCAGGTGGCCTAAAACCACCACGCGGGTTTCTATGCCGGTGCGCTGTTCAATTTCCTTCGCCAAAAAGTAGCCTACTCCGCCTAGGCTTATGTGGCCAAACTCGTCTATGCGTTCGCTGTAGACAATTTCTTTTCCGCCTTTAGGTTTGGCACCCTCCGCCACCACTATGAGGCTGAAGTTTCTCCCGCGGCGCTGGCGGCTCCTAATGTATTCGCAGACCTCTTCTATATCGAAGGGCTTTTCCGGGATAAGTATGACGTCGGCTCCTCCGGCGAGTCCAGCATGCAAGGCAATGTGCCCAGTGTAGCGGCCCATGACTTCGAGGACTATTACGCGGTTGTGGGCTTCGGCTGTACTGTGCAGTCGGTCTAAGGCTTCTGTGGCTATGGAAACAGCCGTGTTAAACCCGAAAGTGTAGTCTGTTCCAGCCAAATCGTTGTCTATCGTTTTTGGCACGCCGACGCATTTAAGCCCGTAATCAGCCATCTTGTGGGCAACGCTTAAAGTGTCGTCGCCTCCTATGGCGATGACGGCGTCCAAACCAATCTTTCGAGCGTTCTCCATAATCTGTTCTGGACCTTTCTCCCTTTTGAAGGGGTTTGTCCGTGAAGTTCCCAAAATTGAGCCTCCACGGGGCAGAATTCCAGTCACAGCGTTCAAATCCAAAGGCACATAATTGGCTTCCAGTAGGCCTCGCCACCCGTCTTTTATGCCTACAATCTCGTCGTTGTAGGTTTGGATTCCCCGTCTAACAATAGCTCTTATGACGGCGTTTATTCCCGGAGCGTCTCCGCCCCCGCTTAAAACACCCACCTTCATGGTTTACCCGCCTCCATTTTAGGCTTTTCCAGAACTCCCAAACAAGCGCATTTTCGCCTTAACAACCTCCTTCATGGCTTCCTTCGCCGGACCCAAAATTTTTCTAGGGTCAAACTCTTTTGGCTGGTTTGCCAAAACCTCGCGGACGGTGGCTGTAAACGCCAACCGCAAGTCTGTGTCGATGTTTATCTTTGTTATGCCAAGCGAAATCGCCCTTTTAACGTGGTCTTCCGGTATGCCTTTGGCGCCCGTTAGCTCCGCCCCATACTTTGTGGCTTTCTCTATTATCCATTGGGGAACACTGGAAGCGCCGTGCAGCACCAATGGCACATCAACCTTTTCTCGGATAAGCCTAAGCCTTTCAAAGTCCAGTTTCGGTTCACCCTTAAACTTGTAGGCGCCATGAGAAGTGCCAATAGAAACAGCCAACGCATCCACGCCAGTCCGCTTAACAAACTCCTTCGCCTCGTCTGGGTCGGTTAGCACCGCCTCCCGCTCTTCAACGGTTTTCTCCTCAACACCCGTAAGCCTTCCAAGCTCACCTTCAACAGAAACCCCCATGGGATGGGCCAATTCAACAACACGCCTAGTCAAAGCAACGTTCTCTTCAAAAGGCAAGTGGGAGCCGTCAATCATAACTGACGTAAAACCAGCCTCCAAACATTTCCGGACGGTTTCAACGTCTTCACCGTGGTCCAAGTGAAGCGACATAGGCACCGGCGCGTTTTCAGCTGCAGCTTTAACAAGCGCAGTCAAATATTTTAGCCCACCATACTTTATGGCGCTTGGAGTAACCGCCACTATTACGGGCGACTTTTCCTCCACAGCAGCCTCCACAACAGCCAGTAGACTTTCAAGGTTTTGGATGTTGAAGGCGCCGACGGCATAGGCACCCCGTTTAGCGGCTAACAGAAGCTCCTTATTTGTGACAAGCATGGGATTCCACTACCGGTGATATTTATCCTGAATCCATATAAATTGTTTACATACATAAAAACAGTATTCAAAATCAAGCTTAACCATACACTTTTCGAGTTTGCCCACGGGCCGGCGAAAAGAGGTTTCCGAGGGGAGAAAGGAGAGAAGGGAGATACAAAAACCGCAATTTCGCCGAACCCGTTTTAGGCTCCCTCTCTACTCCTTAGAAAATCGGAAGGATAGGCAGCAAAATAAAAACTTTACGTTTTAAATCACAGAAAATAAGGGTGGGACATCCATCTTTTCGAAGCTTTGGCTACAAAAATCGTTAGGCTTGTGTGATAGCTTTGAAATAATATAAAAATAAGGGTATCGGAGGCCCTCTATCGGTTATTTTGTTTTTGATCATTTTCAATCTTTGCATCTTGTAAATCATCATAGGCATCACCTCCGTTAGTCTCATATTTTCATTTTTATATAATGAGAAGAGGTGCATATAAGCTTTTCGCATTATGAAAAAATGTTAATTTGAGAAAAGTTTATAAGCCTCTACAAGAAATCCATTAAACGTTAAATCAAAAGGAGGCATAAAAATGTCCAACACTGGATACACAATCGAAGTTAAATCTGAAAATAGGACAGTTGAAGTTACGTTCGCGTCAGCCATAACCTTAGATATGCTGGAGGAGGCGCTGAGCCAGCTAAAAACATTCATTACGGAAAATTATCAGGTCAAAATAATAGGCTACATCAACAGAGAATACAACTACCTAAGGGCTTTCATGTTGGCTCTTTCTCTTTTCGGCAACGAAAAACGCGTAATTTTTGAGAATAAAGCAAAATTCAGAAGAGTTGAGAGAAAATTGATGAAGAAGCAGACACAGGAGCTTAGAGACAAAGGCTATACTGCGAAGCAAATATCAGAAAAATTGAATATTCCATTAAAAACCATTTATCGATGGCTTAAAGAATAAAGCATAAAATTGTTGCGAGCTGTTTAACAGATGTCTTAATGGCGTTATTTTTCTTGCATCTTTCTTTGAGGGGTTTGAGGGGCGTAGTACGGCGAAGGAATAAATTCTACACTGGGCCTCACTGGCGATGCTTGAGGATACAGTTCCATAAGATGATAGACCTCCAAAGGGATTCCAACTTTAACGGGAACCCCTATTTCTTGGAGTTTCTTAGGCGTTAAAGGATAGTCATGGGTCCATGTGCCGTAAACTAGCGTTTTGGCGAGTTTTTCAGCTTTTTCCCTTCCAAGTTTTTCCACAGTTAACTCGATGACAAGTTCCTCAAGCTGTTTTACTGCTTTTTCAGCAACATCCGCCTTTATCAAAGTTTCATCGTCCGCTTTTTCCACACCTTTTACTTTAACCGCTTTAATAACCGAAACAGCTGGAACTGACCCCATTTGTGGGTCTGAAAGCTGTGGGTCTACCGGTCCTAAAACCGCGTATGGATCCATTTGTATCTCATCAGCCGCTAGAGCGATTAATGTGCCTCCGCTCATGGCATAGTGGGGGACAATAACTGTTTTCTTAGCTGGATGTCCTTTTAAAGCTAGGGCTATTTGTGAAGCAGCCAAAACTAGGCCTCCAGGCGTGTGCAGTATTAATGTTATGGGCATGTCGGGTGGAGTCATTCTAATTGCCCGCAAAACCTGCTCAGAGTCTTCGATGTCAATGTATCGGTAAAATGGTATGCCGAACAGGGTGAGACGTTCTTGCCTGTGAATCATCGTTATAACTCTAGAGCCCGTAGCTGACTCTATTTTTCTAATCAGGCTCAATCTTTCACTTTCAATCATTTTATGCCTTATCTGAGGCCACAGAAACACTGCTAAGAAGAAGTACAGAAAAAATATCCAGAAAATGTCAATCATAGTTTTTACCTTCCCAACTATGTAGAAGCGTTCTCTTTAAAAACTTTTTCAAAATTTAAAAGGACTGACCAGAAATGCAAGAGTTATAAGGGCAAAACTAATATTTTAATAGCTAAAGACTCTGCGATTCAAAAGGAGAACTCTGTTAATGACAAACTCTAATGTTGTGAGTTTGCGGGTTGCTGAGGCTCGTAGCCGTGACGTGGGTAGGGGTATTGCTAGGCTTGACCCGGAAGTCATGGAGAAGCTGGGTCTGACGCCGGGTGATGTTGTGGAGATTAGTGGCAAACGCAAGACTGTGGCTATTTGTTGGCCCGGCTACGGCGAAGACGCCGGTAAGGGGATAATCCGCATAGACGGTTATACACGTAACAATGCAGGCGTAAGCATAGATGAAAAGGTTACTGTTCGCAAGGTTGAAGCCAAAAAAGCCACAAAAATAACTCTTGCGCCAACAGAGCCTCTGCGCATTGAAGGCGCTGAAGACTATCTAGCCCAGCTTTTGGAAGGCAGAGTTGTTACAAGAGGGGACAGCATCCCCATCGGAATTATGGGCAGAAAAGTGGACTTGACAGTTACAAGCATTCAGCCGCCAGCACCAGCCGTCATAATAACGGCAGACACCCAAATCGTAATAGGCGAAAAGCCCGCGGCCGCCGTGCGAGAAGTTCCGAGGGTAACCTACGAAGACATCGGTGGGCTGCAAGAGGAAATTAGAAAGATTAGAGAGATGGTGGAGCTTCCGCTCAAATACCCGGAACTCTTCGAAAGGCTTGGGGTTGAAGCGCCAAAAGGAGTTCTACTATACGGGCCGCCGGGAACCGGCAAGACTTTGCTTGCGAAAGCTGTGGCCAACGAGACTAATGCGGCCTTCTTCAGCATAAGCGGTCCAGAAATAATGAGCAAGTTCTACGGCGAAAGCGAGGAACGCCTAAGAGAAATTTTTAGACAGGCGGAGGAAAACGCGCCAAGCATAATATTCATTGACGAGATAGACGCTATTGCGCCTAAACGGGAAGAGGTTACAGGCGAAGTTGAGAAAAGAGTTGTGTCCCAACTTCTAGCCCTAATGGATGGTTTAAAGCCCCGCGGCAGAGTCGTCGTCATAGGCGCCACCAACAGGCCCAACGCCATAGACCCAGCTCTGCGAAGGCCCGGAAGGTTTGACCGTGAAATCGAAATCGGCGTGCCCAACAAGCAAGGCCGCCTAGAAATTTTGCAGATTCACACGCGCGGCATGCCATTAGCCGAAGACGTGGACTTGGAAAGGATTGCCAGTGTTACCCACGGCTTTGTAGGCGCCGACTTGGAAGCCTTGTGTAAGGAGGCCGCCATGAGGGCTTTACGTAGAATACTCCCCCAAATAGACTTTGAGAAGGAGAGTATTCCAGCTGAAATTTTGAACAAGATAGTGGTGACGATGAACGATTTCATGGAAGCCTTAAAAGACGTGGAGCCTTCAGCCATGCGGGAAGTCCTCGTCGAAGTGCCAACAGTCAAGTGGGAGGACATCGGTGGGCTTGCAGATGTTAAGCTTGAACTCCAAGAGGCTGTGGAGTGGCCGCTTAAATACCCAGAGGTTTTCGAACATTTGGACGCCAAACCGCCTAAAGGCATACTTCTTTACGGGCCACCTGGAACAGGTAAAACTTTGTTGGCGAAAGCGGTGGCAAACGAAAGTGAAGCCAACTTCATAAGCATTAAAGGTCCGGAACTCCTGTCCAAGTGGGTTGGCGAATCTGAAAGGGCTGTAAGAGAAGTTTTCAGAAAAGCAAGGCAAGCCGCGCCCAGCATAATATTCTTTGATGAAGTAGACTCTATTGCGCCTGTGCGAGGCGGAGGCTACGGCGACTCCCACGTGACAGAGCGTGTAATAAGCCAGCTGCTAACTGAAATGGATGGACTTGAAGAGCTTCGAGGCGTCGTGGTGATAGCAGCCACCAACAGACCAGACATCATAGACCCCGCCTTGCTTAGACCTGGAAGGTTCGACAAACTTTTGTATGTGCCGCCGCCAGACCTTGAAGCTAGAAAAGAGATCCTCAAAATTCATTTGAGAAAGAAGCCTCTAGCGGAGGACGTGAACATCGACGAGATTGCCAAACGGACAGAGGGCTACACTGGCGCTGATTTGGCGGCTGTGTGTAATACTGCAGTGATGTTAGCCGTTAGGGAGCACATAATGGCAAACAAGAACCCCGAAGAGGCGAAGAAAAACGTCAAAGACGTGAAAGTTTGCAGGCGCCACTTCGAGGAAGCACTGAAAAAGGTTAAACCAATTTCACAGAAAGAGTTGGAAATGTATAAGCGAATCTCAGAGGAGTTTGCCTCAAAAGTTAGGTAGACGACTCAAGAGTGTAAAAGCCGTCTGTAAACTTCTCAAAACCATAATCTTTCACAAGCACTGTGTCTTCTATGCGGATGCCTCCGAAGCCGACAATGTAGATTCCGGGTTCTATGGTTATGACGTTGCCAGCCGCCAGCCGGTCTTTGCTCTGTTGACTTAAAGTTGGAGGCTCGTGAACTTCTAAGCCTACGCCGTGTCCCAGTCCGTGGACAAGGTTCACGCCGTACCCAGCCTCTTCAATCACTCTTCTTGCTATACTGTCTATGTCCCTTGCCTTGGCTTTTGCTTTAACTGCTTGAACCGCTTTTTGCTGCGCCGCCCTCACTACTTCATATAGCCTTTTCTGTTTTTCTGAGGGTCTTCCAGCCACCAGCGTCCTCGTCATGTCTGAACGGTAATAGCGGTAAGATGCGCCAATGTCAACCACAACCAGGTCGCCTTCGCGGATTTCCCTATCCGTGCAGCCTCCATGGGGAAAAGCGGAGCGGACGCCTGAAGCAACTATTGTGTCGAAGGCTGTTCCCCAAGAGCCCTTCCGCCTCATAGCATATTCAATTTCAGCTGCAACCTCGAACTCCCGCATGCCCGGCCGCACCGTTTCATAGGCGGCTTTCATCCCTTCACATGTGAGTTCTCCAGCCTTGCGCATAAGCTCAATCTCGCCGGGGTCTTTGACCTTACGAAGTTCCCAGATAAGCTTGCCCATGGGCTTGAGTTTCGCTTTGCCCCGCAAGCCCTTCGCCAAACTACGATAATTTTCAACTGTTAAAGTGTCAAAGGCAAGCTTTTTAATGCCAAAGCCTCTTGCATGGGCGGCAACCTTAGCCATCAAGTTTTCATCACGCCCAACCAGCTCCACATGGAAGCCTTTCCCCTCCGCTTTTGCCTGCTCATAATTGACGCCGTAAACATACAGCATATTTTCGCCGTCTCTTGGAAACAGAAGGCAAGAAGCTCCTGGAAAGCCTGCAAAATAGAGCATGTTAACCTCGTTTGCAACCAGGAACCCATCGAAGCCTTTTTCTTCAAAAGCCCTTTTCTTTAAAAGGTCCACTCTGTTCAAGGCTGTTATCCTCCAATTTAGAATGGAGAAATGCTTCAATATCTTGGTTAATTGGTTAATAAGACTTGCTACTAAACATTACCTCTGAACGCTGCATGTTTAAAATGAGGCTTTATCCGCCGCTAACTATGGGCATCAGGATTATGTGGTCCCCATGCTTGAGCTTTGTTTCAATGCCGTGGCTAAGTTGGTTCAGAAGATAGCCGTTAACGGTTATTATGAAGCTTTGTTTCGCATCTGGGTTGCCCGGCTCATAAATGGCTTTCTTGAAGGACTCTCCATATTTTTCCGCAAGCATCGAAAGCAGATCGCCAAGCGAGGTACCTTCAGCAACCTCCAACTCTTCAACTCTTCCGCTGCGAATTATTTCTTTAATATGCCCAATATACTCGACTTTAATCCTCAACTCCGCCAGCCTCAGCCCCTATTCGAATAGAGTTTCGTAATTATCTTATATTTGTTTAGTCTAGTTTGGAGTCAGCTTGGTTAAAGATATGTAAAGCAATAGATTAAACTTAAGCATACACGCCCTCGGGTCCGTCGGCGCAAAATGAATCAGTTTTATTGCATTTTTGTTCGGAAGCGTGTGCTTAATGCTTTTGAAAAGAGCATAATTCTCAGTTTCTGAAACAAAGCTTAAAGCATGGAACCACGCTGTGAAAATCAGAATCCTCGAGATGTATGAAGCTGGTGTTGTTAACAAACAGTCGTAATATTTATTTGTGGCAAAAGCTTGGAACAAATTAATTGATGCCAGTATTATCTTTAGCTAAAAACTTTGGGAAAACGTCCTTGATGATTTTCTCTCCTGAATCTAAAACATCAAAAAGCTTAAAAGTGTTCGATTAAAAATGGGTTATACAAAGGATGGTGAAAAATAAGATGAATGTAAAGCGTATATCAAGCGTAGAAGTTCCATTATGCATTCTATTGCTTTTTTTGGCGGCCTTTCTGGCAGCTTCTCCAAAAGCGCTAGCCGATCCAGCGGTGAGAGTATATTTGGAGCCATCCAAATATGTATTTAGTCCAGAGAATGCTAGTGTAGGTACACTTTTTAATGTTACGGTGTGGGTTAGTAGCGATTTGTATCCGTTAAATCTTATGATGTGGCAAGTATACATAGAGTTCAACAATACCATAGTAATGCCAGTGTTTTATGAGAGTGAGACGTGGGGAGAAACAATACCTCTGTTATGGCCGAATGATGATATGGACGGAAGAGCTTTCGATGCAGACTATGTCTTTTATAATAAAAAGGGTGGCCAAATAGCAAAGCCGGTCTATTATGATCGTGGCGGCGGACTTGGAGGGCTAAAACACTGCGATACTCTTGCAACTAACGCGTCTATAGACGCCCCGAAAATATTATGTGTGATAGAATTCAATATAACAGCCGTTCCAAGTGATGGAATTCTCTCATGTGATTTGAAGATAGATAATGAACATACATTTCTATATGATTCAAATGGACCCATACCCTACGATGTTGTGAAGAGTAACGGGACATATACTTTCATACCAGAGTACTCAATACTTGCCCTACTAACGTTGGCAGCAGCAACAGTTACCACAATAGCAAATAAAAAACTACAAAAGGTTGCTAAATCTCGCTAAAACAATTTCACCCATCTTTTTCTAAGAGAAACTTTTGGAACTTTATTACTCAATGTGGATTTCAACTTTAACTTCAAATGTCATAAGCCAAGTTATCTTGATTTTGCGCGTCTTTCAGCTAGTTCTGTCAAAAAAAGGGAAAATGTAATATTGTTAATAGTTGATCCAGCCGCCATATGGAGCTTCTTTGCCGTATCTTTTTGCAACGATCCATAGGTCTTTTCCGTCTACATAACCGTCTGCTGGTTCCAATGATGGTCTACAATAGTTTACATCTGTTCGTTTTTGGTATGCTGGTCCTTCAAATCCATAGTCTTTAGCAACAAGCCATAGGTCTTTTCCGTCTACATAACCGTCTCTGTTGACGTCTGGCTCATATCCCCAATCCCATGGAAACTTTGGATAAATTATGTGGTCTGTGGAGGCTTTATCCGATGGCCAGACAACATCCATCATTTCGCCTCCTTGCCACTGACTTATCGTTCCATGCTCCGAAATTGTCATACCTGCACCAACGTTAAACCGGACTTGTATATTAGCGCCAATTCCCAACGTGCAAGTGATGGCAGTTCCATTCATTGAGTTTCTAAGCCTGTCCCTTATTGCTTGTCCATTTAGACCAACTTCTTCAACAGCTCTGAAGAGGGCTTCTACACCGAGGTAGAAGGCTGCCGACGCCGGGAATGGTGCATAACCGTATGGGTAATTCACGGGGCCATATGGCGGAGGTATCTCATTAGCCCAGAACCATTTTGAATACGTTCTATGCTTATTATACCATGCTTGAAGGGTTGGGGACTTGTAGGCGGTGGCTGGCCATCCGTTGTAGTACACGCATCCAGCCATTACTCCTGGGTTGAATCCAAGTTGGATAATCATATTTGGCGTTTCTAATGCTGGGCCATGAAAGACAAGTTTTGGATTATAAGACATAGCTATGCATTTCCCTATAAATCCGGCAACTTCGTCGTAGCCAAAACACATGACAACGTCAACATTGTTACTCTGACAATTGCTAATAAAATTATCCCAGTCTGGGCTTGGAGCTGGAACTACCTCATAAGCGTAATATACTGGTACACTTAATCCCATGCTCTCAAGTTTTGATTTCATCGAGCTAGCATGTTGTTGTCCGTGTACATCGTTACGGTAGGCCATTGCAACCTTCGTAATTGGGTTGGTTGGAACCTTTGTGTTTATGAAGTTTATGACCTGTGCAACTTGTTCAGCATCCTCATATGGTTGACCAAGAACTATGAACACGAAAGTCCACTCGCCAGATTTACATTTCTCAGCTATAACGTCCGAACCAACTGTTAGGCCAACCATTGGGTACTGATACGACTCAAATAAGGGCGCTACCGCTTGATTGAATTCTGAACTCCAAGGTGCAAGAAGAAGGTCACATTTCGGGTGGGTTCCACCTTCCTCCATTAAGTCTTGGTAGTTGTTTAACATTGTTTGTTCATTATATGTATCGTCTAAGACTATATATTCAATGGGCAATTTTCCAACGCCGGGAACGTTGAGGCCGCCTGCGCTATTAATATCGTCAATGCACATCCAATAGTACATGTGATGGGTATAAGCAGTATATACGAGTCCCGGAGCTATAAATGACAGCGGCTGCGACCACCCGACTAGTATCGAAGTTTTCTCTGCACGTGCTGGTGGTTGAACAGCGAAGATAAACGCAGCCAACATTGCAAGCATGATTCCTGACAACAATATTTTCTTTCCCAATGTTCTCCCTCATTTCTTTAAGACAGCGTTGAGGAAACTTATAAGCTTTATGAACATTTTAATAGCAGTAGAGAAAAGTTTACAAAATTCCTAAATTGGTTATCGAACGACAGTTTCAACGTAAATTTTGTCTTTTTTAAACTCAAATGTGCCCGCGTGTTTTCTATTCATATCATACCATGGCATATGCTAATGGTCTAACCAAAAACTAAGGTTCAACAATTGGTTTGGCAATTTTTCCTTTAAGAGGCTTTGCTGATTTTAACTTTCCAATAACTCCCATTATTCCGTTGGGTGCGAAGAGAACAATTATAACCAGGATTATTCCGTAAGTTATCTGGTAGTATCCACCAACGATGGTTTGCCGGAGGTATTCAGATATTAATATTAGAAGTGGTGGTCCTATCATGGAACCGTAAACGGTTCCAACTCCGCCAAGCAACACCATCACCGGGGGTAAAAAGGAATAGTCAACCGAAAAAACGCTACTTAAATTGAGCGAGTAAAAACTTATAGTGTAGCTTCCCCCCGCCAAGCCCATGAAAAAAGCGCTAATAGCGAACCCCAGTGTTTTATATAACGTGGTGTTCACACCACTATGGGCGGCAGCCTCTTCACAGTCACCTATCATTCTCAACGCGAGACCGAATTTAGACCTCAGTAATAGTGTGGTTATAATAAAGAAGGTTGCAACCGTAGCTGTTAATACCGAATAATATTGGAGGTTGAAGTCTCGTGTATATTGCACGGGAATAGGGATGTTGATAGGAACGAACCTTGTTTCATTTTGCCACCAGCTGAAAATGCCTCCAACAAGTTGGCCAACCCCAAAAGTAGCTATGGCGAAGTATATCCCCTTAAGCCTTAAAGATATTAAGCCAATGGCAAAAGCCAATGCAAAACATATCAGTCCGGCTAAGATAACGATAACCGGGAACGGTAAAAATGGAAACAATGGATTTGGCAGATGAATGCCATACAGATATACCGAAGTGAAATAAATTCCCGTTCCAACAAAGGCAACTGATCCAAGTGAGATATATTTTGTAATGCCTGAGAAGAAATACCAACTTAAGGAAAGTGCCGCAAACACGAGAATTTGTCGTAGGATCATTACATAAGATCGTGATAGAAAGTATGGGGCTGCAGCCAGCACTACCATAGCCACCGTGATGCAAAAGATTTTTATTAATAAATTCATTTTTTCTTTTAGCATAGCTATCTCCCAAACAATCCTTTGGGTCTGATTATCAGTATTGCAACGAGGAAAATATATACAACCGGCATGGCTAGTAAAGACTCAAATTTTATAACTAGTTGAATGATGTATCCCATGAGGAAACCCCCAACCAGGCTGCCGACAAAACTTCCCGCGCCCCCTATAACAGTAATGGTCAGGGCGATGAAAGTGTATTGCGATGCATAAGCTGATGTCAAATAAGGATTTATCATGGATGCTAGTGAACCCGCAATAGAAGCTAGAAGGAGGCTCAAACTAAAGGATGCCAAGTGAACCCTAGAAATGTTGACTCCCACGATTTTAGCACCTGTAGGCTCCTGAGCGGCGGCTCTTAGAGCCAAGCCTATTCTCGTATAGCGTAACATAACGTATAAAACCATGCTAATAGTTAAGGCTATAAACGTAGCTACTATCCTATTTAATTCTATTTTCACCCCGAGCATTGTTATAGTGTCTTTAAGGAAGTTGATTGATAATGTTAGGAGCCTAGGGTTTCTTAGAATGATAATTGACATTACTTGAGAAACTGTAAATAGGAGGCCAAAGCATATCAAGAGCGACCTGACTTCAAGCTCTTCGGCGGATTTAGACTCAAGAACAATTTTTCGAAAAACCAATAGATAAATTAAAAATCCTAAAAGAAACAATCCAATTGCACTTACTATAAGAGAAATTATTGGATCAACACCAAAAAGATTGAAAAGGGCCGCCGTTATGAGAGAGCCGATCAATAAGAATTGTCCATAGGCTACATTCAAGATCTTAGTGACACCATATTGTAAATTGAGCCCGACAGCTATCAGCGCATACAACGCCCCGTCAACAGTACCTCTAACAATTACCTCCTCCCACATTGGATGACACCTCTCTTAATGGATGGGCATCTTCAATTGTGTTCTCCCTTTGTTGCAGATAAAATGCGCACGCGCATATTATTTAAAACTTGCGCATAGCTTATGAAATGAAATTTGGAAAAACCAAGCATTGTACTTTTCCAGATAACCGCTGGCCGCAAATAGGTCAAGTTAATATTTCAGTATGAGTAAACCACATTGTGGTGTTTATGAGAAAGTTGATGGTTATTGCCGCCTTATTAATCCTAATTTTCGGAGTTATTTGCCTCCTAGTGAACGAAACACGCTTAGAGGAAGAGCTAATAAACGAGTTGAATCTACCATCCAAATTGTATCCATACACACTTGGACCAGACATGCCCGACGGCTTCGCATGCATCTTTATTGAAAAAGCAAGGGGCGAAAACGAAGTATTTAGACGGCTTCTTGACAAAGGAAATATTTCTGAGGTGGTATTAGAAGTGTTTATTAACGCTTCAGGCAATGTTAGCTTTAAAGTTGGAAGGTCTCCATTCACCGATCCCAACACTAACAAAACAGTTTTTGAAATCACCTTCTTTAACAAAACGGACAAATTTATCAACGAAAGGGTTAAAGTTCCCGTGAATGCTACAAGCGCTGTTGCTCGAAGCTCCTATTGCTGGGAAGTGAGGAACGAATGGACGGACGTTGTAACTATTTTCACAGGCTATGTGAGATTAAAGGCGGAAATCCCCAAAAATTATCATCCTTATTACGGACTCGGAACTTTAATTTGCCTTTCAGGCATTTCATTAGCAATTTATGGCTTTTTAGCCAAACCAGCCAAAAAAAAAGAAGGTAAAAACAACATTTTGTTCAGCCTAAAGTTTGATCACCCCGCAATCAGACGCAAAAACTAAGAGGCACGCAAATGCCATTAAGGCGAAACATCCATTAAAGGGATATATTTTCTAGGCAAAACTTCTGAGGGCTTAGGCAACAGAACCTCCACATCCCCGGGAATTTTTCCGAAATAGTAGGCTTTTGGCTTGTCCGTTTCGTAGGGGAGGGGTTTGGCTTTTCCCTCCGCCACAAGTTTTCCAGCCGGGTCTGTTGGGCTGTCCAAGTCTCCATAGATTCTGGCGTTGCATGGGCAGCTTCTCACGCATGGCGGAGGCTTGGAAACCTCACCGCATGCTGGCTCCCTTAGCTGTGTGCAGACGTAGGGTATCCATACAACCCTCTTTTCCTCATGCGAGTTAAATTCGAGCACAGTGTTCCAACAATCCTCCATTTTATCATACGTCCACACTCTACACGCTAAAGTGCACGTGTGGCAGCCAACACACCTATCCAAGTTTAGGACAAAGCCAAACCTAGCCATGAAGCT
>CAZZMT010000041.1:0-8491 GCA_964655395.1 uncultured Candidatus Bathyarchaeia archaeon
TTCCCAGGGCCAGACGTAATAGTTGATGGATATTACAAGTTGGAATGGAAGAAGCCCTCGCCGGCGCGTCTGAACATTGAGAGGGCTGATGGGAAGCCATGGCCAATGGAAAATAGTCCTTATCAACCCTCTTATGTTTCATTTCAATCTTTTTCTCTTCCATAATAAAATCGGGGTCACCCATATCGTGAGATCTGAATGGTAAGGGATAAGTGGGCACAGCAACACCGCCCGGAACATCAAAGTTGCCAGTTAACGCCACAAGCGTTAATATTGATCGGACAGTTTGCACAGCATTAGTCGAATGTGTCAGCGTTGAAGCCCCAGCCATTAAAGTGGCTGGCCTGTTAGCGGCAAAAAGTATGGCAGCATCAACAATTTTGTAGGCTGGAACCCACGTCGTCTCCTCCACTTTTTCCGGCGCAAAATCCTTTACATACTCTTTTAAGGCTTCAAAACCGTAGGTCCAGTTTTCAACAAATTCCCTATCATACAAGCCTCTCGCAATTATCACGTTAATCATACCCAAGGCTAAAGCGGCATCGGTTCCGGGGCGTGGTTGAAGGTGAATATCCGCCAGCTTATCCGCCACTGGAGTCCTGCGAGTGTCCACCACGATAAATTTGGCGCCTTTTTCTTTGGCAGAGAAAAGCTTCTGCATGTTATATGGGCTTGACCACGCCGGGTTGGTTCCCCAAATCAAGACGGTTTTAGTTTCCTTGGTTGGCAAATTGCCAAGGGCTATTAGGCCAAACATTAACTGGGACGCGAGGGCTGCAGCCCTAAAACATGTTGAACTTTCTGTCCCAAAATTTGGAGAACCAAAAACAGTGGCAAGACGCGAAACCGCCGGCCTCATCTCTTTCGGGTCCCCACAGTAAAAAAGCACAGCCTCCGGCCCATACTTATCCCGAACCTCCTTCATCTTTGAAACAATTATGTCATAGGCTTCATCCCAACTAATCCTAACCCAGCCAGGGTCCGGCAAACCCTTCGGTTTGGTCCTCATCAATGGATATCCAAGCTTCTGCGGATGATATTGCCTCTGCAGGGTTGCAAAGCCCTTAGAACATAAAGGCGCGTTTGGAAAACCATACCAGCTTTCCACCCTAACTATTTGGCCATTCCTCAAATAGCACTTTACGCCACAATACGGAACTTGATTACAAGCGTCACAAAAAGTATATGCAATAGATTCCCCGCAACCGTTTCCACATCCATCTTTGCTAGCATCCATGAAAGGGGTTCATAATCTTTCATGATTTATAATTTACGCTTAGCAAACATAGAACCTGTGAACATGATAGCAAACCTCTGCCAGAATCTCCTTCATAGCGTGAGTTTGAGAGTTTAAAGCGTTGCACATCTTAACTTAACCATGCTATATTTCCTTACACATTGCTATTGAATTTCTTATCTGCACTTCCGGTATATTGTAGTATCTCCTCAATACCTCCTCCGAGTTGCCGACCAGCGTAAACCCATGCTTACTCCAGAATGATACTGCCCAATACGCTTTCCTATACATTCCAACAATAATCTTTTTAACTTTCCCTTCACTCCGTATCTTCTCCTCAATAACCTTCAATAAAGTGCTTCCAATACCCATCCTTTGGTGGGATGGTCTAACGTAACCATGTCTAACCAGCGCCGCATCACCTACATACTCGTATCCCATGATTCCAACAATCCGTCCCTCTATTTTCGCGGTTAGAAAATTTATCCTTTCAGCTTCAGAAGAAAACTCCTCTAAACTCATATACGGCTCCTTATACGCTTCAGGCGGTAAAACCTTTCTATAGGATTTTGCTGCTTCATTTAACACATTAAGAGCTTCGGTGAACTCCTCCCTTTTAAGCCCCTCAATTTTGACATTGTTCATAACATAATTGAGCACCTCTTCACTGGTCAGATAAATATTTTGAAATCCTTTCGCGATTATTTTCATAAAATTCTAGAAGTAGCGGGCTATATCTTTCCCAAGAAGTTGTCTGGCTATAGTGTTTTTCTGAATTTCCTTAGTTCCCTCAACTATTTCATTTTTCTTCGCCCATCTAAACCATCTTTCAACGTCGTATTCGGCTATGTAGCCATACCCGCCGTACACGTCTATGGCTAAATCACAAGCCTTAACAGCCAACGCAGAACCATAATATTTCACCATGCTTGAAAGTTTCGACGCCTCTTCAATGAACGCTCTGTCAAGCCTAGCCTTCTCCAAAACCCTTATGGTTCTGAAAAGAAGAGATTTTCCAAGCTCAACCTCTGTTGCAATGTCAGCAATTCTATGCGCGAGGCCTTGGAAACCTCCAATTTTCCTGCCGAAGGCTTCCCTCTCCCTAGCGTACTTTATCGCTCTGGCAAGCGCGGCTTCAGCGGTAGCTATGCTAAGACATCCTATTTTTGTTCTCGCTATTGGCAACCATTGAACTGTAAGGTAAAAGCCCCTATTGAGGTTTTGTAGTCCCCCAAGTATGTCATCATCCGTCACCGGGACGTCTGTAAATGTAACTTCGCTTGTGGGTGAAAGGCGCCACCCCATTTTTCCCCTAATAGGGTTCGTCTCGATGCCTTGCTTCTTTTCAACAAGGAAAAGGGTTTGCCCCCTGTATGGAGGATCAGCAGCAGGGTCTGTCTGGGCGAGGACGACAGCCACCGTGAAAATTTCGCCGTTCGTTATAAAAGTCTTGGTTCCGCTTAGTTTCCACTCGTTGTTTCCAACCATTGAGGCTTTAGTATCCAAAATACGGGTTAGGTCGCTTCCACCTGCGGGTTCGGTGAACATGGAGGCCATCACAATTTCGCCCCTAGCCAGTTTGGGCAACCATTTCGCCTTCTGCTCACAGGCACCGAAGTTAATTAAGAGTTCAACGCCAAAATGGGCGCTCATCATAATGGTGTCAGCCAGAGGAGGATCAACTTTTGCAGTTTCATACATGCATATATAATGTTCTAACAGTCCGTAGCCATGACCACCATATTCCTCTGGAAAGTGCATGCTTAAAAAGCCCTGTTCGCAAGCCTTCTTATAAAGTTCCCATGGAAACTTTTCTTTATCTTCATATTCCCTTGACCTTTCCGGCGTGAACTCCTTTTCAGCAAACTCTCTGGCTGCTTCCTGAATTAGTTTCTGCTCCTTGGTTAAGTCAAACCCCGTTAACATTGAAGCTCCAAGTAAATGAGGTTGTGTATGTTTAAAAGCTTAACGTGTACCCCGAAAGTAAGAAAAAGTTTGTTGGTTTATGGAACTAGGACTTGTCTGCCAGCAACCCTTGCATGTTCCAAGTCGTCCAAGGCTTCGTTGGCTTCCTCAAGTTTTCTAATCTTCGCAATTATCGGCTTAACCTTTCCCATTTCAGCTAGACTCACCACATTTATAAAGTCGGCTTGGCTGCCAAGCCAGCTTCCCATAAATTGGGCCTCCCTCGAGACTATTAATGTGCTTGGATATTTCAAGTCGGCTCCAGCCAAACCTACCATGATGTATTTGCCCTTTTTAGCTAACGCAAACGGGTAAACTGAAAGAGTTTTTTCAGAGTTGTTTAGGTCAATGATGACGTCGCTACCCCTTCCGCTGGTCAATTTCTTTATTTCATTAACAACGTTGTCCACTCTGCCATCCACAATATGGTCTGCTCCAGCTTTTTCTGCAATTTTTAAGGCTTCTTCCCTAACATCAACCCCTATGATTGTGGCTCCTGAAGCGGCCTTAGCTATCTGAACAACCATATGGCCAAGCCCGCCACCAGCGCCTATAACTGTTAAAAATTTTGATGGGTCAAGGTTCGCCTTTCTAACCGCCCTATAAGAGGTTGTTCCAGCACAGGCTAAAGGAGCCGCATCGATTGGGGATAAATTCTTGATTTTAAATAGATACTTGTAATGGGGAACCTTAACATATTCTGCAAAGCCCCCGTCGATGTTTATTCCAATCTGCCTCTGATCGTCGCAGAGGTTCTCTTCTCCAGTTTTACAGAAATAACATGAGCCGCAGCCAATCCAAGAATTAATGACAACCATGTCGCCTTTAGCGAAACCCTCAACACCCTCACCCGTCTCCTCAACAACACCTGCAACCTCATGGCCGAGAGTTAGGGGAAGCTTAAACCCCAAATCCTTTATACTCGCTTTTCCCACATACCCGCTCCTTATATGCACGTCGCTGTGGCAAACCCCTGCAGCCTTCACTTTCACCAAAACCTCAAACCTTTGAACCTTTGGAACCTCAACATCCACAAGCTGTAGCCTTCCAACATCAACCAACCTCATGGCCTTCACATATATGCCTCCACACAACAATTTTGACATTACTTCCTATTTATTTTATTGCGTTCACATGTACCCTTTAAGCAGTAACTCTTGTTCTGAGAACCCGTTTACGACAACATAGTACAAAACTTATAATGGTGAGGGAATAACCTTTTGCGAGTGTGTGCTTGTGAAATGAAGTTGGGGCGATATTATGAAGTTCGGTATAAGTCCTTCTCCATTTCAATGGTGGATTAGTGCTGAGCAACTAAGTGAATGGGCTAAAACCGCTGAAGACTTTGGGTACGATGGTATCTTTATACCCGACCATTACGATTTGCCAGCGCCACCCTTCCCATCCAATGTGCTGGTGGATGCTTGGACCACGCTAGCTTATATTGCTGCTAAAACCACAAAAATCAAACTTGGAAGCATGGTAAGCCCCGTTCCGAGATGGGTTCCAAGTCAATTAGCAAAAGTTATTGCCATGGTCGACACCCTGTCGGGAGGTAGAGTGATAGCGGGGTTTGGCGCAGGCTACTGCCAAAATGAATTCTTAAATTATGCGCCAGGCGGGGTCTTTGACAAGCCAGATGTCAGATTTGAGAAATTTATTGAAGGGGTCCGCATAATTCTAAAACTCTGGACTGAGGAAAGTGTAACGTTTAATGGAAGGCATTATAAGTTAGTAAATGCCACTCTGAAGCCTAAACCTGTTCAAAAACCTCATCCTCCTATTTGGTCTGGAGCCCAAAGGCCTCGTATGCTGGAAGCTACAGCAATGCACTTCAACGGGTGGGTTCCCGACAGATCTATGTGGATGAAAGTTTCAAACACTGGAACAAGGGGTGTATCTGGTCCGGAAGAATATGCAATTTACGTAAGAAAGCTTAAAGAGCTGCTGAAAAAATTTGGAAGAAACGAGAATGACTTTACCTTTGGAGTTTTAGGCGAAATAAATTTCGATAGCGAGCTCGTTGAGAATTATAGAAAGGCCGGCTGCCAATATTATATAGTTGAAATAGGCCCAGCTGCCAAGCCGAATCAATACATTACATTAACTAAAAAATTTGCAGAAGAAATTATCTCATCATTTACATGATTGTTCCATAAGAATAATGTCACTTACGGATCTAGTTAAAGTGACAATCTTAGCTCAACCAGCTTAATGTGATTGGCACAAGCTAGCGCAGGCAAATTAATTAATACATGAAAAATGCCGTAAAAAATTATATACGTATATTAGCCTAAAAGCCATAAGGGAAAGAAATGGATGAAGCTAAATCGGCTCCTAGAATTGACTTATCTATTTTCAATAGGCTTAATTTTGTGAAGCCGCCAATTGGCGTTAAATTTTTATTTTTCAAACCAGATGAAATGAAGCAGTTACCTAGAGATAAAAAACTTTCTTTCTGTGAGTTGCTGGTTGAAGCTCAGAACTCGGAGGAACCCTTCTATTTTTCCAGAGAAAACCATGAAACTTGCGTTGGAAAGTTTTTGCTTGGAATGGAGGAGATGCCTCCTTTCGCAGAAAGTGGGCAAATTGGACCGAGACTGGGAATATTTCACGAACCCCGCGTTAACTATGTAATATATCAGCATATTCCCAAATTCGAAAGAAACGTGGTAAATTATGTTGCATTCTCCAAGTTGGACGTGATGCCCTTTGATCCTGACGTTTTAATAATTAATACGACAATCTCTCAAGCGGAAGTTGTAATGAGGGCAGTTGCGTATTCCACCGGCGAATTGTATGTTTCTAAGACTACTCCAGTGATGGGGTGTGCATGGATCTACGTTTATCCTTTCCAAAAAAAGGTAGTAAACTTCCTAATTCCTGAAATGATTCACGGCATGAAATCTCGGCACCTTTTCCCAGAAGGATCCATCCTCATCTCAATTCCATACAACTGGCTACCCACCGTTGTGGAGAGCCTTAAAACAATGCAAATCGAACTGCCCTCATACCGTAGCAAGGAGCAGTATCTCAGGGAATTCCAGAAAATACTTGAAACATTAGCCAAAAAAGCCGTTAATCCATAGTTTGTTGTAAATAGAGCTAGGCAAATAGTGTTTAAGATATCAATGAAAAAGCCTAAAAGTAGAGGTCAAACTTTTAAGAATAAGCCCTAAAAATTGGGGGAAATGTGAAATTTGACACGCTCTAGTCTTTGGGTTCTTCAGCTTTCCGCTTTAACGCAGCCTCAGCCAGAGCTTTTCCAAGCGCTTTGCATTCAGATAGATCTCTATCCTTCGGCGAACCCATATCCCGGAGACCCCAAACAATACCTTCGCTTACTTTTTCAAGTTTAAAAGGTGGGAAAAGCCCTTCAATGCTTTGCAGTGCTGACCTGCTTGAGCTGCCGCCACATGTGAAGGCGGCGGCTGGTTTGCTTGAAATTTTATCGCGAATACTCCACGCCTTGTCAAAGAAGTCCTTTAACAGTCCAGCCATGTATCCAAAATAGTTTGGTGATCCTATGGCTACAGCGTCACATGAAATTAGATCGTCGACCGTTGCATAGTCAACGCGTCTCAGCTCGGCTGAGGCTCCTTTTACACTTTCCACTCCGCTTGCTATAGCCTTGGCTAATGCCTCTACGTTACCCGTTCTAGAATAGTAGAGAATTAGCACTTTCACCATTATAGCATCACCATCAAGATTTAAGCCCAGTATCGAAATATAAGCCCTTTTCTAGCCTTATGATGGTCTCCGTTTTGCCAGCATATTTTCAATAGTTGGAATAGACTCTTTGTTGGGAAAAATTCATTAATGAATTGTTAAGATAATTTCGCAGCGGCGTTGTTTACGTTGTTAGGGAGTGTAAAAATGTGAAGTATAGGCGATTTGGAAGGCTGAACTGGGAGGTTTCTGTGCTTGGCTTCGGTGCTATGAGGCTTCCAACAATCAACGGAGATCCAAGCAAAATAAATGAGCCTGAAGCCATAAAAATGATAAGGTACGCCATAGACCACGGTGTAAATTATATTGACACTGCCTACATGTATCATGGCGGAAACAGCGAAGTTCTCGTTGGGAAAGCCTTGAAAGACGGCTACAAGGAAAAGGCTAAGGTTGCAACAAAAATGCCCATCGGCATGTTTGTTAAAACACGAGAAGACTTGGACAGAATATTTAACCAACAGCTGAAGCGGCTACAACTTGACTATGTAGACTTTTACCTGCTACATGGACTTAACAAAGATGCATGGCTTAAAACCCTAAATTTGAACGTTCTTGACTGGGCTGAGAGACAGATGGCTGAGGGCAGGATAAAACATTTTGGCTTCAGCTTTCACGACGAGTTCGAAGTATTTAAAGAAATAATTGATAGCTACGATAAATGGGATTTCTGCCAAATCCAACTTAACTATGTGGACACTGAAAGCAGCCCCCGCACACCTGGGATAAAAGGGCTTAAATATGCCCATTCAAGGGGTCTTGCAGTTGTAATAATGGAGCCCTTAAGAGGAGGCATGCTTACAACGAAGCCCCCGAAGGAAGTACAAGAAATATGGGATAGCGCTGAAATTAAAAGGTCGCTTGCTGAGTGGGGTTTGCTTTGGGTTTGGAACCATCCCGAAGTTTCAGTCGTCCTAAGTGGCATGAGCACAATGGAACAAGTCATCGAGAACATCAGCATCGCCGACCGTTCAGGTCCAAACATACTTACACCTAAAGAGTTAGAGCTAATCTCAAAAGTGAAAGAGAGGTACCTCCAATACGGCTTTATAGGATGCACAAAATGCCGATACTGCATGCCCTGTCCACAAGGCGTAAAAATACCTGAAATCCTAGCCCTCTACGACGAGTTTCTGCGGAGCCCCGGAGGCGAGACCAAACGCCGCGAAATTATGGAGAAGTATCAAACGACTGTTCCATCCGAGAATAGAGCTAATGCATGTATCAAGTGCGGTACATGCGAAGAAAAGTGTCCCCAAAGCCTACCCATACGCAAGTTTCTCTCAGAAGTTCGGTTTTTCTTGGAGAACATCCCTCCACCTCCGCCGCCCCATTCAAGCGATATTTCCCAATGAGTTGGCATTAAGCTGTCATCATCTTTATTTCATAAAAATGGGCGCTGGTAGCAGCCAAGAATGTTAAAAGCGCCGCCGGTCGGACTTGAACCGACGACCGACTGGTTAACAGCCAGCCGCTCTACCAGTCTGAGCTACGGCGGCAATTCCCTTTTTTCTAAAAAGTTTGAGTTTTATCGTTGTATTTAAGTTTATTCTGTTATGT
>CAZZMT010000042.1:0-4696 GCA_964655395.1 uncultured Candidatus Bathyarchaeia archaeon
TGATTCGCCTTTAATGATGCAGGGAACTATGGCTTCGGGGCTGCCGGCTAATACGCCGTTTAAGGCGCTTAACTTTTCAGCCAAGTAGGCTGGAACAAGCCCTGTGAAGGGCGTGCGGCTTTTCCGGTCGTAGATTGCCACAATGTCTTCTCCCTCGCCCAGGTAAGCGGTGAAGCCCCTATAGAAGCCCAAGGCTAAGAGCTGTTATTGAAAAAGCATGGAAGACAGCGTGATGATTATGGCTAGGGTCAGAACCCGACTTTTCTTTAGGTACTTGAATGCAGTGAATTTCAGAACTGGTTAGCTCTTCTTGAGTTCTTCGAGCGCCTTCTTGACTTGTTTGATAGCGTATTCAGCTTCTTCAGGGTTGTAGACTCCCTCGTAGAAGGCTTCGTCGTGCAGCGTTTTCATCACGTCACTGTAGAGTGCTCTGAGGTCTTCTCGGTCTATCTTCCTAAGCAGGAATCTACGCTCGCTGTGCGATTTGGGTATTACCTTCAATTTATGATTTATGTAAGAGTTTACGGCGACTATCATGGAGAGGAAGGCTTTGTCCACAGCGTTTCTGTAAAGCATCGCATCCTTTGTTTTGATGGCTTTCTCAAACTCTTCTTCAGCGTATTTCAGGATCTCCTCGGCAGTTGCCAGGGCGACATCCACGTTCCCTTCAGTCACCTCGCTCTCACCGTGTCACTAAACGTTAACGCCCAATATTAATGGTTTTGCTCTTCATTTAGGTTCACTTGAGACTCAGGCGTCTTTTAAGGATTGCTCGGCCTTCACATGCCTCACACAGTAAAAGCTACGTTTGAAGGCTTGTAGGCTCCGCTTTTGCTCAGCGTTCCTGAACACGGAAATTGATGATTAAAGTTGGTTGCCCCAAAATCCAGCAATTCTCTTAAGCCCTTTTCAAGGCTGATTTCCAGCTCAAAACCAAGAGTTGTTCAGCCTTGGTTATATCTGCATGGCTTGTTTAATGTCTCTTTGGCGTGTCTTAACGTAAATCGGTTTAAGGTTTTGTTTTGCTAGTTTGAGGATGAAATCCGCCTGCCAATTAATGGTCGTAGGTTTCCCTGAGGCCATGTTGAAGGCTGCTGGACAAATACTAGTCTTATTCTGTAAGGCAAAAAGAGATGCCAAAATACGTAAAAAGGATTATCTACTTCCGCCGAACCCGCTACATGCCTAAAGCCTTCTATTTTGGAGAGGCCAGTCTTGAAAGGCTAAAGGATCCTTGGATTGGCAAAACAAACAAGCAAGTTCAGAAGCGCCTCACAAGCAGGGCGTTAAAGAGGGCAGCCAGCTTAATAATCGCAGAAAGCATGGAGGGCAGGGGTTTGATAAGAGATGTGCCAGTGAATGGCAAAAGTTATAATTGCAAGGCTTATGCCAAAGGACCACCGAGCCCTTGGAAAACCGTCTCAATGAGCCTATCGAACTCAACGTTACCGGTTGAACCCTCCCACTCAACCATATCCCCCTTCACCGTGCCGGAAAGGTTCAGGTCCAGCAGTGCGCCGCGCTTTCTAAGCTATCAGACAATCAGGTTTCTCATCCACCTGGAAACGTCTACTCCATAGGATTGGCGCAACCGCCCAACACATCCCTTATAGGCCTTGTAACCTCATGGCTAGCCTTTCCGAACCTCCATTCTCGAAGGCACATTAAACACGCGAAAAGCATACCCCTACTGCATAAGCATTATGGCATTAAGCAGTATGTGATGGAAACCTTATAATTCGTTTCGGCGATAACTTGTTTATGATGGTTAAGGGATTTTGTGACTGCTGGTATGACGTGTTCGTCTATAACGAGGATCGGATAGCTTCACTCTTGTCAACAAGGCTGAAACGCCTTTAACGAGTAAACTGAAAATGGGAGGGGCCGGAATTTCGAAAACCTGCGATTGTTAGTCAAACAAACTATTACATGAAGTCTAAAGACATGAATTCGGCGGGTTGATTGAAGACAAAATTTGGTATATGTGTGAGGGGAAAAGGTTCCAAGTTGCGTCTGGTGTAAGTTTCTCTATCATGACTTCTGCGCTTCAGCAATCAACGATGGCGCGTCGGATCGCGCGCGACGGGGAGATGCGGAAGAAGCTTAAGGATTAGGGCTGCTGGTTCCAGGCAATTATGAAGCTTGGGTTTGAAGCTTGGGTTATGGCATGCAAAATTTTATCCTACTTCTCAACTTTAACTTTGGGGAATTAACAAGCGATATATACTCCGCTAAGATTGGGCTAAGTTGCCTTAAAGTTAAAATGAACGTTAACGTCTTACAAGGTTTTAGGTGTTTGGTAAAACGTGATAGAGTCTGTGCGTTTTTACTCCAGGGGTAAAAAGATTTTTGGAAACCTTCACCTCCCATTCGAGGGTGCAGCTTGCATTATAACTTTACATGGTCTTGAGTCGCATAAAGACAGTAATAAATGGCTGGCCGTTGCTTCGAGACTTTACATGGAGGGTTTTGCATGTTTAAGGTTTAATTTTCGAGGTTGCGGCGTGGGGCTGGAGAAAAGTGAGGGCGATTTTGAAGACACGTGCTTAACTGCTCGCATTGAAGATTACAGGGCTGCTTTAAGGTTTCTGGAAGGCACAGGGAAAGTTGATTTAGAAAGGTTGGGCGTCATAGGCTCAAGCTTCGGCGCCATGGTTGCAATAGCGGCTGGCGAGAAAAGGATTAAGGCCATGGTAACTTTAGCATCACCCTACAAAATACCATGGACTACGCATTCAAAAATTCTGAGTGAAGAAGATGGATACATTATGCTTCCATCAGGGAGGAGGCTTAAGAAAAGCTTCATCGAAGATTTGGAAAGCTACGACCTCCTGCGGCTTGTTAAAAACGCACCTCCAATTCTAATTATCCATGGAGGCTCGGATGAGCTTGTGCCAGTTGAACATGCTTATAGGCTGTATGAAGCAGCTTGCGAGCCGAAGAGAATCGAAATAGTGGAAAACGCCGACCACACTCTTTCAAAAAGCCTGGACAAAGCCCTGGCATTGATCGTTGAGTGGTTCAAAAAGTTTCTGTTCCACACGCGATAAAATTCACTGGAAAAACCGTTGAGGCCTTATAAGCATACAAACGCAAAACCGCTCCGGAAAAACTTGAAAACACTGTTCTGAGCTAAACGGCACCACTCCAAACTTTACAAGCTAATCTTTCGGGAAGGCTGCGAGCCTTATTGAGGCTCTAGGAAAGGTCATAGAAAGACGTTGACGAACTCGCGATCAAACAGCTGATATTCAAGATAACCTTTATTTTAAACAGGCTTCAAAATGAGCGATTGAATGGTGTTAGCCCTCTCTCGGCTTTAGCAGGGACTCTTTTCCAAGTTTAAAACCATTTTGAAGGGCGGCTTTGAAGGAGCGGAAAGCTTCAGATTTGCTTGACGAGTTTGACTTAAAATGGTGAGAAAGTCTCAAAGCTTGATAAAAATTAAAGGAAAGAACTGGATAGTTTAACATTGACCTGCGGACTCTTACGCGCCGCGCGCATTGACACCATTTTAGCTTCAAAATATAGCAGAGAAATTTGAGATTTTGTAGGCAAATACCGCGAATCAGCAAGTTATGTGGAAGGCACCCCCACAACAACTTTTCCAGCCTTTAAAAACTTATTGAAAGTTTTGTAGGCTTCGGGGGGATGCTGAACAATAAACTTTATGCCCATCGTCTTTACGCATCTTCTACCTCTACAACAACCTTAACTAAGCCTGAATAACCCGTGCCGATACCGAGAACTCCTGGAGTAAGCCCGTGGCTGAAAACTTCTTCAAGTCTTCAACATAAATTCTAGACCTTCCCATCCACCATCCGCTTATAACTTTGTCTGGAAAGACTACAATATCGCTTGCGTAACGTTTGCCATCCAAAACCATAACGCCGAAATCATAAAACTCTATCAACGCGCTTACCACGATTTTATTTTAAAGCGAGATTAAAGATTTAAAGCCTAACACAGAAAATCACTTCATAGCCGCGGAGTCCTTTCAAACAGTTTCTTCAAAAGGGGCCCTCCCCTTGTTACAACAAAGAGCATGATAGTCTAAATGTTACAAACCCCGCCACCAATGGGATAGCGATTTTTAAAGAACAATGGAAAGTTTTGAGATTTGCGCTTCTCGTAGGATAGGAGTGAAAATGGACCTCCGCAGGAACTAAGATTTCACATTAAAGGAAACACGTTTGCTTCTAAACCGTAAAGTTTTCACTTCAAAATTAATTTATGAAAGAGACTTCAAAGATAACTAGGGAACTTGCAAGCGCGTGCTATTTGGCCAGGCTAATAGCAAGCTTCACACATACATTCCGATATATTTCCAACGTTTCCACCGGCGCACGCTATAATTTCTTGGCAGACACCCCAACCCAAACATTTACCCAAATTTCGCTCAGCTACAACAAATTTGTGCTCATGAGACACTATTACTTCCAATAAAGAGAAAAGTACAGACGAAAAATAAAACGAAAAATAAAATACAAAAAACCTGAAATGGGGTGTTCTTATGGTAAGATTTCCCATAAACTTTGATGATAAGAAACCGCTTGGCGCCACTGGTGAATACGTTCCCGCAGTTGGGGTTGGAACATGGAACATCCGCAGCCCCGTCTCGGCAGTTGAGGCTCTTACGCTAGCCGTGGAACTAGGCCTTAATATGATTGATACTGCGGAAATGTACCAGAATGGC
>CAZZMT010000043.1:0-14200 GCA_964655395.1 uncultured Candidatus Bathyarchaeia archaeon
GAGACTTTCTCGTCTTTAGCTTCAAATGGCACTTTTTCCACGATTTGCACATCGTGAACCGTTGTGGCGACTGGAATTTCCCCAAATCTTTTCTTCAAAATCTCTATCTCTGTGTCGCCATAGCCTTGTCCCTTTCCCAGCCTGTGTCCCTGAAGGTCAACAGCCACGGAGCCTTCCACTATTAGGTCTGGTTTTGGAAAATCTTGCATTGTAACGCCGTATTTGAATGCGCCCTTTATTGTTGAGGCTAAATGCTCTTTTCCCCGCACCTTCTCCGGGTCTATTAGGAGGAAGCCTCGCTTAAGCCTTGGCGAAGCCATTATGAGAATTTTTCCATCTTTTAAGGCGTTTTCCCTAACCTTTTTCTGAGGCGAGTCTGGATTTACAAATACAACTCTCGCATTTTTCCATTCTTCCAGTTTACGGAGCCTTTCAGCTGCTTTTTCAGCCCCCACAAAGTTTGGGATTCTTCCCCAGCATGGAAGCGGAAAAGCCGCCACTCCAGTTTGTTCCATTTGCCGCCAGATTTTTTCCCGAAGCTTCTGTTTTTCTTCGATTATGCTTTTTGACATTCACAGTAAAATAGAAACTGAAGGCTTTAAGGGTTTTAGATTATGCCAAGCTTTTTACCGTCTCCTTTGGAGGCTTCGGCTGCCATATCAAACTGTTCTAGCGTGTTTGGCAAGCTCTTGGATAGGGCTCGGGTTTTCGTCAATTCTTAAGCTAACCAAAATTTTGGCTTTGTCCACCACCGTTATGGCGGCGGATTTTACGCCTCGTTTGTCTCCCCCGCCTTCGCTTCCGGTCTTCAAGGCTTCCAAAAGCCTTAAAACAAAATTTCCACGAGTCTTTTCAAAACAGTCTGCCATGCTTTCAAGCACTCTAACGCTTTTCAGCAGGTTACCAGTAACTATGTAGTTTTTGCCGGCGATCTCTCCTCTTTCTTTTGGCACCTCTGCCCCTGTAAAAACAGCCTTCCTTCCAGCAAAGTCCATTATGGCAACCTGCCTTATCTCCCTGTGTGGGTCTTCGGCTAGCAGCCTTTGTAAGGCTTGTTCAGGCGGCAAACCGCTGGCCAAGAGCCTTAAACCCTCAGTTCCGTAGGCCACATTGGTGTAGGCTTGAGTTGCCACTACGCCGACGTTCGGCGCCGCATGAGGCACCCGTGAACCGACGGCTGTTGAGCCTGAAGCCACAGCAACACCCATAAGCTTGCCGTCCTTAGAAATTGCCAAAATCGAAAAAGTGCCCATTTCTCCATTAAACCTCTTTAAAATCAGAAGAGTTTATAGCTTATGCGATTTGCTTTATTGTTAACTCAATCGCCGGCATGATGGTTTTTCGACGTTGATTAAAGTAGGCAATATGTTAGGCTCCAAACTTTTTGATCTTGCCGAGGAAGTTCATGAGAATTGGCATAAGGTGTTTTCCCCTAAGCCTCCCCAAGCCTCCTTTGGCGCAAGCTCTTTCGCCGAATTCCTCCACGTCGTCGCCGCGGACATATGGACCCATTATGGCTAGTGGCACGGGGTCGCCCTCGTGGTTTCTTGTCGTGCATGAGGTTGTGTGGTCGGCTGTTATAGCCACATAAGTTTCGCCCAAATCCACTTTGTTGAGTATGTAAGCAAGCATGTTGTCGATTTTCTCTATCACTTCAACCTTTTGTTTGGCGTTTCCGTCGTGGCTGGCGACGTCTGGTGCTTTCACATGCAACATAACAAAGTCGCTGTTTTCCAGTGCTTGAACGGCAGCCTTAGCCTTCGCTATGTAATCTGTCTGCGGTGTTCCCGTAGCGCCTTTAACGTCTAACAATTGCATGCCAGCCACCTTACAAACACCGCGAACCAGCGATGTCACCGCCACACATGAGGCTTTTATGCCATAAAGCTCGCTTAAAGGCTTAATTTTTGGCATGGTGCCGGCTCCCCTAAACAAGATAAAGTTTGCCGGAGGCTGTCCGCGGGCAACCCTCTCCTTATTAACCGGGTGATCCTTCAAAATCTGGTGGAATTTGTTGGCGAGCTCGTTGAGAATTTCGGCTGTGAACTTGGCTTCTGGACTGTTGTCCAACGGTTTGATTTCCCTAACTTTCACTCCGTTTATTCCTGGGTCTGAGTCGCTTACAGCCGTAGACAATCCTTTACCACGCAGCAAAAGGGCTGCGCGGTGCTGAACCGTGTTTATGAAGAAAAACTCCGCATTTTTTCTTGAAAGCTTAATTTTCTTTAGGCTTTCAGCAAGCTTTGACGCGTCGGCCTCAGCTATTCTGCCAGCCCTCCTATCCAAAACGGTTAAGTTTTCGTCAACAGTTGCAAAATTACATCTGAGACAAACGTCGCCTTCTGCGACTTCCAGCCCCCATCCTAAGGCTTCAAAGGCCCCCCTTCCAGGATAAACCTTCAAGGCGTCATAGCCCAATAGTGAAAGCGTAGCCGTGTCGCTGCCCGGTGGGATTCCCGGCGCGATTGGGTCTAGTATACCGCAGATGCCAACGCTTGCCAAGTGATCCATTGACGGTTTTTTAGCGGCTTCAAGGGGGGTTTTCCAACCCAACTCTTTTAGTGGTCTGTCAGCCATTCCATCCCCAATTATTAGAAGAGCCTTCAACTAAACCACGCCTAAACGTTTAACATTTCAATTTAACCATTTATCCGGTTAAAACGCTATCGTTTTCCAGCGGAAGAAACCTTAAATAAAAAGAGTGCGTTTCTACTTGCGAGTGGTCGATAATGGGCGATTGCATTCCACTCCGCTAAATTCTTTACAAAAAAGCCCATTTCAAACGCTAAAGCCGCACTAGGATTATATTCAACATCAATCAAAAACTTGGAGAGTGAGATGCGATGTCTGATTTAGGCGTCACTGTAAAAAAATCTGAAGACCTTTCAGAATGGTACACCCAAGTAATCCTAAAGTCTGGGCTGGCTGACTATGCTCCAGTAAAGGGCTGCATGGTTTTCAGAGAGCTTTCCTATGCAATTTGGGAAAAAATCCAGCAAATTTTCAACGAAAAAATCAAGCAAACGGGACATAAAAACGTGTATTTCCCCCTATTCATACCGGAAAGCTTCCTTAAAAAGGAGGCTGAACACTTTTCAGGGTTTGTGCCGGAAGTCGCCTGGGTCACCATTGGCGGAGACACACCGCTTGAAGAACGCTTAGCCATAAGACCAACATCTGAAACAATAATCTATGCAACCTTTGCCAAATGGATTCGAAGCTGGCGAGACTTACCCGTCAAGGTGAACCAATGGTGCAGCGTCGTAAGGTGGGAAACTAAAGCAACGAAACTTTTCTTAAGGACGAGGGAATTCCTATGGCAAGAAGGGCACACAGCTCACGCTACAAAGGAGGAAGCCGACCAAGAGGTTATGCTAATCCTAAACGAGTACAGGGACATTATGGAGAATTATTTGGCTATTCCAGTGCTTGTGGGCCGGAAGTCTGAAAGCGAAAAGTTCGCCGGCGCCCTTTACACAACCACTTTGGAGGCTGTAATGCCAGACGGCAAAGCCTTGCAGATGGGGACATCCCACAATCTTGGACAAAACTTCTCAAAAGTCTTCGACATAAAATTTATCGGCGAAGACGAAAAAGAGCACTATGTTTGGCAAACATCATGGGGAATTTCCACCCGCGTCATAGGCGCCATGGTTATGGTGCATGGCGACGACAAGGGGCTCATAATACCGCCCAAAGTGGCACCAATACACGCCGTAATAGTGCCAATACCCTACAAAACCGCTGATTCAAGCGCTATCCTCGCTAAAGCCCACGCAATTCGTGACAAACTTGACAAGGCTGGAATCTCCACAGTAGTTGACGATAGAAAAGAGTACACGCCTGGCTGGAAGTTCAACGACTGGGAACTCAAAGGCGTGCCGGTAAGAGTCGAGATAGGCCCCCGAGATGTGGCAAATGGGCAGGTGACTTTAGCTAGAAGGGACACCTTCGAAAAAATCGTGGTCAAGGACGAGGAGGTTGTTGAAACTGTTAAAAGGCTTTTGGACGAGATACAACGCAACCTATTTAACAGAGCTAGAAAATTCCTTGAAGACCACATAACCACAGTTAAGAGCTACGACGAATTCAAGGAAGTGCTGCGAACCAAAGGAGGCTTCATCAAGGCTTCGTGGTGTGGCAGCCAAGAATGCGAACAGAAAATAAAGGAGGAAACTGGAGCAACTATTAGGTTGATTCCCTTCGAAAGGGAAGAACCAGTTTCCAATTGTATTTACTGCGGCGGCGAAGCAAAGGAGCTTGTCTACTTTGCAAGGTCATATTGACGTTTAATCCCACAATTTTGCATGTTTCTTCAATTGTTTAGCAACGTCCTTTAAGCCCAACTTTTCAAGGGTTGTTTTTGTTGGGATTCCCCTTTCGTCCCATCCCCTCTTCTTGTAATATGTCTTCAACATGACCTCATATTTCGTCTTGTCAAGCTTTGCGCCTTTCAATGCGCCCTTGTTTAGCGGTTCGTTAAACCACCTTGCTGGAGGATAATCCATTTCAGCGCTCCATTTTTCGCCGAACTCCCGCACCCAAAACGCCCGCATCAGCGTGTAAACTCGGTCGGCGATGGTGTGCAGCTCGTCCCATCCCATGTCTAAACCAGTTGCTGCATGCAGGAATTTTGGATACCATTCAAGCTCGAAGCCAAGCTCAACCCATGGTAGTCTGCAAACAGTGGCGCATTCAAAAAAGCCTCCTCGAAGGCGTTGAAGCTCTATAACTTTGTCCACTTTGTCTTCGCTGTACCGTTCCCTTCCAGCTTTGACCTCCCAAGAAATTACCCAAGCGTCTTTGTGGTGGGCTCCTATGGGGCTTGTGGCGTAAGACAAAGCCATCGCCGGGGCGGCATGACAGTCGTAGGCTGAAATCTCCAACCCCTTCACGTGCATAGCCCAGTTTCGTGCATCGCCGCCAAACTTTTCAGCCGCAAAACAGACGCCTTCCGCCAGAACTGCACCTAGCCCTCGCCTGTATGCAATATCTTCAATGAGAGCTCTCGCCGCCTTATAGTCTCCCCATGAAATCTTCTCTTTTGTTAATCCCCTTTCGGAAGCTTCCATGGTAAAGCCTATTACATTGCCCAATGAAATGGTGTCCAAGCCGAACTCGTCTGCAAGCCTATTCAAGGCTGCAACTTTTTTCAAGTTGCCAACGCCTATGTTCGATCCTAGCATGGCGACATTCTCATAGTCCAACTCAGACTCTTTTTTGTCGACGTCTTTAACAGCGTTGCCGCATGTCATGTTGCAGTTGGGGCATCCTCGCTGGGAAGACTTGATCTTCTCCATGGAAAATCCGCCGATGGCATCTGCATCTTCGAAAACGCCTTCTCTGAAGTTGCATGTGGGCAAAACGCTGTTTTCTTGGCTCCATTCAATGGTCATCATTGTGCCTTGCCTCTTCCAAAAGGCATAGTTCGGTTTTGTCAAAATTTCCCGATATGCTTCGGCGCCCAACTCTTTCAACTCTTTCGGGTTGGCGGCTGGCAGTTCGCCGGAGCCCACAATCACCACAGCCTTCAAATTCTTTGAACCCATAACAGCGCCCATTCCGGGTCTTCCGCCACCCCTTCCCATTTGGCAGACGATGTTGGCGAACTTTACAAGGTTCTCGCCTCCTTGTCCAATAGTAAGGATCCCAGCGGCTGGTCCATAGATGCTTCTCAGTTTTTCCTCAACTTCAAAGGTGTTTAAACCCCAAAACTCCTTGGCGTCAAGAAACTCTGCTATGCTGTCCTCAATCAGAAGAACCGTGGGAGACTTCGCCTTTCCCTCAATAATTATTGCGTCATAGCCAGCCTTCCGCATTTGGACAGCAGCATAACTCCCTATATTTCCGTCGCCATAGCCGCCCGTTAATGGACTTTTAGCTGCAACAACAAGCTTGCCGCTACTTGGAAGAGCAAATCCTGTTAATGGACCAGCTGCGAAGATAAGCCTATTTTCCGGCGATAACGGGTCGACGCCTGGTTTTAGTTCATCCCAGAGAATTTTAACGGCGAAGCCTCTGCCGCCCATAAATTTTCTAGCCATTTCAGCATCATACTCTTTCGCTAGAGCCTTCTGTTTGGTTAAATTGACCCGCAAGAATTTTCCAGTCCAGCCAAACATGACAACACCAACTTTAGCGACAAACTGCATATTGCACGCTATATCCTAATAAATTCACCGTTTCAAAGTTTCATCATAAAAGGTTGTGGCAAGCCTCCCCATAGCATCTGCGCTCATGATATGCCTCCGCTGGCGCTGCTACAACTGTCAAGTTGTTTTGAAGGGAATATTTATCTATTCCAAGAACTTTATGAAAATAAACATTCCACCACGTGGTGATGTTGTGGGTTTACGCAGTCACATCAAAGGCATATCCACAATCGCGCTAATCCTTTTAGTGTTAATATCCGCAGTAATAGGCGGAATAATATCGTATGCATTCACAATAGCCTACTACACAAAAATCCCAGAAAAAACTACTTTAACGATTACCAATGTTTACATTAATCCAAAAAATGTTAGATCGTTTAGTGTTACCGTTTTAAATCCATCCTACTCACCGAAAAGCGCGAATATAACTAGGATAGCTGTAAGCCTAAAAAATGGGGCTCAACTTTACGATGTTGTAGAAACAACTCCATCCATTGGAAAAGGCTTAGAAATTCGGGAAGGGGAAGTTGTAAACATAACATGCTTAAAACTCAAGAAAGACAACGTCTACATGACCTTCGGGGAGTTCACCAATACTTTTGCCGGAGAAAAAATCCTAGTACACGTTTTCTCTGAGGGGTCACCAGCCGCAAACATGGAGACAACCCTTCCAAACGTTAAAATTAACGTATTTACGGATTTTGACAGACAATTTTTTGAAAGTGTTGAATACTTTAATTTAACTATCGAAAATCGACAGCCTGAACCCTTAATGAACCTTACAATTTCACAAGTGCTTGTTCGCGGTGAAACCGTGGAAACAGAACCGTCGCTCCCAATAATTTTAATGCCCAATCAAAACAAAACGCTCACTTGTAGGCGAAACTGGGAGGATTTAAAGTCGCTTAAGGTTGAGATAACCGTAAAAACTGAGGAAGGTTACGAATCAACATGTATAACCAACGAATTACCAGGCGCCACCATCTACATTGAAAGAGTAAAGTTTGATTATGATGATGCCAGCTACTTTAACGTCACTGTGAGCAGCGTTGAACACTCTGCAGAGGTATACATAAGTAGGATTGAGTTAAAACTAGAAAATGAGCAACCAATACCGCTGAACACATCCTATCCGGCTAACATAAACGTTATACCTATCCTCCTTCTACCAAACCAGTCATTAACCTTCAAATGTATCTGGGACTGGCATCCTCATCGAAACAAGACCATTACTTTAACTGTCTACACAAAGCAGGGAATCAAAGCACAAAGCGACCCGATTAAAACACCGACGGAAATTCTCTGGGAAATTACTAATGTATATTTTGATTTGGATAAAGTAGATTTCTTTACAGTAAATATTACAAACAGGCTTTGTTCACAAAACATTACTGTAACAGCCGTGAAATTGAACAACGAAAACGTGAATGTCGTTAATCCGCCATCAGTCATTCTCCCCGGCCAACAAGTTACACTCAACTGTTCATTTTCATGGCGTAGCTTAATAAACACTAATGTGACGGTTTCCGTTTCTGTGGCTGGTGAGGGAAACCTACAAAGCACAAGTAGCGCAACGGTGCGGATCCCACCTGTTAAGCTGAGCATTTTGGAAGAGAATTTCGTTTTTGGAGAGTTTGCCTTGCCAAATTCAACATTAGTGATTCCATACGTGAATATTACAGTTCGCAATTCAAACAACTCTCTCTTAAACGTAACAATTACAAAAATCACCCTAACGATACTTTATAGAGACGGCGCAGCTTTTAGAAGCGAAACTATTGAGGTAGATGGTACTTTAACATACCCGCTGTTGCTCCCAGAGGGATATCTACTTTCGATCAACAAAACTGTTACATTTGTTTGTCTCTCAAGTTGGCCGATTTATTTAACGCCCAATGCTGTATCCGTAACTGCCACTGTTTATACCAGCGAGGGCTTTCAAGCGACAAGAACATGGAAGCCCTCGCCACCATGATGAAGGTTACTAACAAGTGTGCGTCCGTCTAAAATATGCTGTATGTGATGTTGTTGTCACGTGGAGGCTGGCAGAAAGGTTTATTATTACCCAAAAATGAAACCCCGTATCAAAGCTTCTTCAACAGAAGAAAAGGATATTTTATCCTAAGAGGAGGCAAATAACCTGGGCGATGGAGGTTTAGAAACTCTTGTATTATCGGATGCAGAGGTTAAAGAACTCATTTCTATGAGAGAGGTTATGGAAAAGGTTGAACTTGCTTTTAAAGAAAAGGGTTTGAAAAGGGTGCAGATGCCAGCCAAGATTTACGTATTTTACAGGAAATATGACGGAGATTTGAGAGTGATGCCCTCGTACCTTGAAGAATTAGATGTTTCGGCGGTTAAAATTGTGAATTCGCATCCGGAAAACAGGGTAAAGTATGGCTTACCGACGGTTATGGCGGTCGTTGTTTTAGTGAATCCTAAAAACGGTTTTCCATTAGCGATAATGGGGGGCAAAACCTTAACAGACATGAGAACCGGTGCAGCTGGAGGAATTGCAGCAAAATATCTTGCAAGAAAAAACTCTAAAATTGTCGGCATGGTTGGAGCTGGAGCACAAGCTAGAACCCAGCTAGCCAGCCTCCTTGAAGTTTACGGGAAACTAGAAGAGGTGAGGGTTTGGGGACTTTATGGAACTGGTGACGAATTTGCAGCTGAAATTAAATCAAAATACAGCAACATAAATCGAACATTTTCCGTGAAAAGCGTAAAGGAAGCAGTTGAAGGAGCAGATATTGTTGTAACAGCAACTCCGTCAAGGCAGCCTCTTGTGATGAATGACATGGTTTCTCCTGGAATGCATTTTAACTGTATAGGGGCGGATGCACCTGGAAAAGAGGAGCTGGATCCCATGATCTTAAAGAGGGCTAAAATAGTTGTGGATGATTGGGAGCAAGCCTCCCATGGTGGAGAGATAAATGTTCCGTTGAGTAAAGGAATTATTACAAAGGAAGATGTCTGGGCTGAAATAGGTGAAATTGTTGCCGGTTTGAAGCCGGGAAGGGAAAGGGAGGACGAAATTACAGTTTTCGCATCTACCGGATTAGCGATTCAAGATGCTATTGTTGCGAAACTGGTGTACGATAAGGCGTTGAAAAAGGGTGTGGGAAGGTTTATTCAAATAACGTAATCCAAAGAGTTTAACAATAAACTGGTGTTCCATGTTTTGGATCTTCGACGAGTTTGGCAAACTCTTCCATAAGCCTTCTTGTTATTGGTCCAGGTTTGCCGTTACCTATTTGCCGCTTGTTTATTTCTCTGACTGGAACTATTTCTGCTGCGGTTCCGGTTAAGAAAACTTCGTCTGCTGTAAAAAGCTCGTATGGCGTAATGTTTTTCTCAATAACCTCGTAGCCTAGGTTTTTGGCAAGTTCTTTAACAGTCTCGGCGGTTACTCCTGGAAGCGCTCCCGTAGAGCTTGGAGGCGTGTAGATTCGTCCATTTTTAACAACGAATATGTTTTCTGCCGCTGCTTCGCACACGTAGCCATTTTTGTCAAGGTATATGGCCTCGTCCACACCATAATTGTTAGCCTCTATTTTTGCCAATACGCTGTTCAAATAATTTAGCGATTTTATCTCATGGGTTGTGGCGTCAACCAGGTCTCGTTTAACCCATGTGAGCATTGCTGTTATACCCTTTTCTTTTGCTTCGCTTTTATGGAGGATAAAGGCGTCAGCTATCACAATTATGGTGGGTTTCTGGCATTTTCGTGGGTCTAATCCCAAGTCACCGATACCCCTTGTTATCACCACGCGTACGTAGGCGTCTTTCAGCTCGTTTTTGCGGAGTGTTTCCAACACGATTTTTGTCATTTCTTCTTTCGTGACTGGAATCTGAAGCATTATAGCGTGGGCTGAACGATAAAGTCTGTCAATGTGTTCTTTAAGCTTGAAAGCCATGCCATTGTAGACGCGAACTCCCTCGAAAACCCCGTCGCCATACAAAAATCCGTGGTCATAAACAGAAATCTTCGCCTGAGACTTTGGGTAATATTCGCCATCTATATAAACGAGTGGTTCTTTGTCCAAGGCTGTTTTCCCCTTTTCGAGGATAAAAGTGTTTCCTTTTAAATTGATATGTGTTTTGGAGTTTTCCGCCAAACCTCAGCCGTAGAACTGTGGTCTTTTTGAGACATGCTTGGGCAGTGGCAGAGGCTTAAAGGGTTTGTCTTGAACTTGGCTTTTGATTTCGTCTATGAGCTCTTTCAGTGTCATTTTTCGTATTTTTCTGGCTTTTCTATCTCTGACTGGAAGGGCTTCGGATTTCAATTCTTGCTCTCCAACAACTATTATGTAGGGGATCCATTCCATTTCGGCTTCTCTAACCCGTTTTTGCATGGTTAATGGTCTATCGTCTATGTCAACGCGGATTTGGTTGGCTTCAAGGTTTTCAGCCATCTTTTCGCAGTGTTCGAGCATATTTTCAGACATTGGAATTAAGCGCACTTGGGTTGGCGACAGCCAAAGGGGCAGCATTGGCGGTTCGCCTTTCTGTTGCTGTTTGTAGGCTTTTTCTAGGAGTGCGTATATGCAGCGTTCCACGGCGCCGCTTGGTGAACAGTGCAGTATCAGCGGGTAGCATCTTTCGCCTTTCTCGTCTACATAGGTTATCTCGTATCTTTTGGCGTTTTCCACGTCTATTTGGTCTGTGGATAAGGCTGCCGCCTTGTCCTGGTTGTCGACGAAGTTGAAGTCCCATTTGAGCCTGAAATAAAAGAAGGGTTCCTTCCACATTTCAACGAGGACTGGTTTGCCGAAGATTTCCACCAAACCTCTAATGAAGTCCTTGTTTTCTTCGTAGAAGTCTTTTGTGAAGCGGAACGCCGCCTCGTAGTCGTCTTTTGTTAAGCCTATGCCCTCTAAAACTTGGATGCAGAGTTTAAACCTTGTTATGAATTCTTTTTTGGCTTGGTTTAGGTCTGTGCAAAAGGCGTGGCAGTCTGGCATTGTGAAAGCCCTAAGTCTTCTTAAACCCACTACTTCGCCGCTTTTTTCCCGTCTAAAGCTGTAGCGGGTTAACTCGTAAACTCTTAAGGGCATGTGCCTATACGAGAACTGCGTGTCATGAACCATCAAGAACTGCCCGAAACACGCGGCGAACCGCAGGAAAAGCTCCTTGTCTTCGGATTTTAGGACATACTGCCGTGCTGGGAAACGGTTCAAGTAGTCGGCTAGGCTTGGATGGCTGAAATCGTACATCACTGGAGTTTCAACCTCCATGGCGCCGTACTCGACGACTTTGGCGGTCACATACTGCTCGATAAGCGATTTTATCAGTCTGCCCTTTGGATACCAGCGGATGTTTCCGGGGTCGCTTCCCGCTTCATAATCCGCTATTTCAAGCCTTTTCATTAATGGCACGTGGGGCGGCATCTGCTGGCTTGCTCTAACCTTGGATATTTCGTATTTCACAAACTTCTCTAGATTTTCGTGCCCCTTAAAGTCAAATTCTTCCACCGGAACCATTTTCCCGTCTGGCTGCAGAATATACCAGTAGGAAACAAGTTTCTCCTCGGCTTTTAGAGCTTCTGGAACTTTTTCGGCTTCTTTTTCTGCTTTTGTCGGCTGTATGGTGCGGGACTGTTCCGCTAAGGGGTGTCCTTTTATCGATATTGTGAACTGCTTGTTCCATCCGAAGGGGGCGCGGTATGTTTCTATGCCTTGGGCTTTCGCATACTCCTCCATAGCCCTTACGATTTTCAGCGCTTCAGAGGGCTTTGCAAGGTTGCTGCTTAAGTGGGCATATGGATAGATGAGAATGCGGTTCACTTTCAACTTTTCAAGGAAGGCTTTAACCTCGTCGATGGCTTTGCGGGCTATGGTTTCGTCGTCTCCTTCCTCCACAGCCGTGAAGAGAACAACAACCTCTTCTAATCGTTTTGTCTCCTTGCCCGTTTCTTCAGCTATGGCTATCTCCCTTTGAATAGGCTTGTACTCGATATAGTTTGAATGAAGCTGCAGTATCCGCATTTTCACTCTCCCCTTCCAGCTTTTCATACTCCCTTAAATCGCCACTGTTCGATTTTGCGTTCCTTTTTGGTTCGCTTTTTAAACTCTTTGTAATGGTTTTCACACAAATAAGCGCGTTTTTCGCTGCTGCCCACGCTTAATCCAGCCATCCTAACTTTTTCCGCGGAAAGTGAACGAGCCGCATCTTTACTGCATCCAGAAACACTGCATTTAGCGCCTTTTCCAACTTTTCCCAAAGTTGTCCCTTCTTAAGTTAAAGCATACAAAGCTTTTAACCGGAATTAAAATGCGTCTGGTGCTTAATTCCTTTTTCGTAAAGCAACTTTGCTCTGCGGAGAATTTCGTCTCTATAACCAATAAGGGTTGGGCCGACACCCTCAACAACTGTTGAAGCTGTGGCTGAACCTACACATGCGCACCAAAAGGCTTCTTTGTCACGAACGTATTCGGCTAAAAAGCCGCCGATGAAAGCGTCTCCAGCCCCTGTAGGATCCACGAGCCTGTTAGGCGGGTAAGCGGGAACCTCATATTCTGCTTCGTCGATGGATAGAACGGCGCCTTTGGCTCCCATTGTTACTATGACTGCTTCTACGCCGAAGTCGTGAACAGTTTTTATAGCCATCTTCAAGTCTGACATGCCAGTTGCCGCCTTTAACTCTTCGCTGGAGGATTTGTAAATGTTTACCATCTCAAGAATACGTTTGTCTTCTAAAGGTTTGTTTGCGGCTACCCCTTTTTCGTTAAATGCGCGGACCAAGCCTTGAACATCCAATGATAGAACTTTAACGGACTGTTTCAGCCTCTCAGCCACATCGTATTGGATTTCGCCGGCTATTGGCGCCAGATGTGCCGCTTTCGCCTCTAAACGGTTCGGCAAATCCTCAACAGTGATAAGTGGAGCTTTGTTTGCCAGTCGTAGGATGCGGGTGGACAAGTCGCTGTTGTATTGCAGTTCAAATTTTGTCGTTTTTTCATGTTCAATTATATGGACACTTGCAAGGTTTATGCCCTCTTGGCTTAACCACCACAAGTAGGCTTTCGGAAAGTCGCCGCCAACCTTTGAAATCACTGAGACGTTTGCCCCCAAGCGTCTGGCGGAAAGGGAAACATAAGCCGCGGAGCCTCCCAAAATTGTGTAGGGTTTTTGTCTGTTAGGCAAATATATTGTGTCTATGCAGAAGTGTCCAGCAATGGTTAAGTCGAAACTCATTAAGCTTCGCCAGGCTAGATTTTGGATTGAAGTAGGAGGATGGCTTTTGCCAAGTCTCCTTCACATTCTTCGAGGGCTTTTCTGGCTTCTTCTAAGCTTTTGCCAGTTTGGTCAGCCACAAGCCTAACGTCTTCTTCCGGTATGACTAGTTTCCTTTCAACAGCTTTCTCGGCGATTTTTCCTCCAACCACCTGGAACATTTTCTGTCCTTGGATGTCAACCACGGCGACTTCTGGATTTTCAATGATTATTTCTTTGCTGGCGGTTTTTATGATGACTTGCTCAACGTCTGGAACTGTGTCCATGCTTAAGCCCATGCGTTGCATCATACGTTTGGCTTCGCGGGGGCTTATCCGTCTACGCATCAACAGTCTTCATCTCCGAACTAAAACCATTTTAGAGCTTCTTATACTTAACTTTCTTCCAAAACACCCCGCCTAACTTTAACCGCCACACCAGTTTTGAAGGCGGTCATTTCTTCGCCGGATAAAATGGCTCTTCCAACAGCTAAAACTTCGCCTCCCTCGTTGACGACGATAACTTCATCTTTTGGGCGGATTTCACTGTCAGCCTTCAAAACATGTGCGGCGAAAACGTCGCCGCCTTCAGCCACAAACTTTGAAACGCTGTTTTTGACGGTTACTATGCACCTTGCTGGAATGCGGTTTTCAACTATTCTTTTTGCGCCTTCAATGCTTAACGAGAAAAAACCGTCCATTGGGCGGAGAGTGGCAAGCCTCTTTCCGTTTAGGTATATGTAGCGAATTCTGCCAGTGCGTTTTGAATAGACAATTTCCACGTTTTCCGGAAACAGTTTTTCGCCCACGCCTTTCCCGAACTGGTAGTCC
>CAZZMT010000044.1:0-4971 GCA_964655395.1 uncultured Candidatus Bathyarchaeia archaeon
TAACTCTAAGCGGCTATTTCTACAGGAAAAATCGACAGAAAAATAACAAGTAACCTTAAGCCCACAAAGGACAAGAGCATGGTATAAAAATAAACCACTCCACCTTTTTCCAGCCAACTCGGTCGCTAATAAGCTTAAACAATACCTAAGCCAATGCGGCTTTTTGGCGGGCCCGGTGGGATTTGAACCCACGTTCTCCGGCTCCGAAGGCCGGCGCCTTAATCCTTACTTGGCCACGGGCCCGGAAATCTACGGCCAATTAACAATCAGCAGCATGGAATAAAAAGTTAATCAAGGGCCTGAAAATCCTTAAAAATGTTTCAGCGCTTATAACTACATAGCGAAATGGGGCCGGTAGCTCAGCTTGGTTGGAGCGTTCGGCTGATAACCGAAAGGTCGCCGGTTCAAATCCGGCCCGGCCCATATAGATGCAGCTTAAACTGCTTGTGTTATGGAGGTTATCCCAAGGAAATTCAGTATCATTTTTGGTTTGAAAACTTCTAGTTTTGTGTTTGGCAAGTTTTTGCCTATTTTGGGAATTAATCCAACTGCGTCTGTTCCAAGCTTGCAAACAATTGCATTTTCAAAAAGTCCTAGAGGCTCTATGGTTATGATGTCGCTTTTACATCTTGCATTTTTTATGGCTTTCCATGTTTCCGGTTGGGAAGCACCCAAAACTATGAGCCTATCAAAGAGGGTTTTCACCCATCTTCTATAGGTTGCTAGCTGTGTTTCGTCAAGTTCAGCCTCCACATGGTTTTCGCTGAGACTTGTTATTTTGACTGTTATTGGCATGTTTTCCGTTAAGCCGTAAAGCTCAGCCATCTTCTGCATGGCGATTTTTCTTCCATCTGCAAGCTTTGCTTGCAATTGTTGCAATGGAACCGACGCGCCTAACGTTTTGGGAAAAATTACACCAATATCTACAAGGATTTCGTCTACGCCTAGTTTGGCTATGTAACCTTTCACCTTTGAAAACTTTTTTAGAGCTTCAAGACTTATGGGGCTTAAGCCAACCTCTTTTTCCAAATAGTTCAAAGCGACTTTTTCGTCCTCACCGTGAAAAACCACTTGAATTCTGCTGTCAACGGTGATTTCGATGTTTTCTATATTAACCATCAAACCTTTAAACAGCGTTTTCAAGTATTCTTCGACATAGGCCAACTGCTTATCATCGTAGATTTTTGAGGAAAGCACAACAGTAGTCATTTGCAGTCTCCGATTAGGGCTAACATTTCCCTATGAAGCCTTTTAACTCGCGCCACCGCTTGCGGCGGCAGTTCCTTTGAAAACTTTTCTATGGTTTCTTCTATTGGGACTCTTTTTGAACCTTCAATAAGTTTGTCTGCATATGCGACGATTTTCTCTTCGATGGTTTGCGGAGTGTATACGTCCTTTGGCCATCCGAGTTTTTTGGCTTCTTCGGCGGTTATTCCGCCACCCACATGCCTCTTTATTATCGCGATTACCGGTTCAGGCAAACCTAAAGCCTTGGCAATCTGCGCTCCAGCCACAGCGTGGTGGACGCTGTGGGTTTTCGCTCTTCCAATGTCGTGGAGGAGGGCGCCGATCTCTACAAGTTCAAGGTTAACGTTTAACCCTTTCTCCACACATTTTCTGGCAACTTCAAGGGCTAGTTCGGCTACTGCCTCACAATGTTTTATGACGCTGTGTGAACAACCACTCTCCCGTAAAAAGTTAAGGGCTTGCTCCCTTGAGGGAAGCTTTTCACTCACCCAGCTCCTTCCTCAACTGTTCAACCTTTTGGGCTAGAACTTTAACTATTTTCTCGTTGTCGTAGTGCATTAACGGCTTGCCGCATGTCGGACACTTAAAAACAAGTTCGACGGCTTCTTCGAAGGGAACCCGTTTACAGCCAGGAGTATAGCAGTAATAGAAGTCGTGGTTTTTCTCGTATTCAAGTCGAATATTAAGCTTTTCTAAAACCCTTCGTTTTTGGCTTAATATGAAGCCTTCAAGCTGTTCTGGCTGAAGTTTCCAGTGGAATATGAACCATCCTGTTTTAGGATCCCTCGTTCTTCTTAGGCTTACAAGCGAATGATCATAGAGCTTGTAGAGGATTTTACGCACATTATTAAGCCTTACACCAGTTTTGTTGGCTATTTCATCGTCTGTGATTTCGTCTGAGTTTTTGAGTATCTCGATTACTTTAACGGCTTCCTCGTCGCCTAAAGCCTCTGCAACTTTCATTAGCGTGGCATCGTCAATCGCAGACAACATAACGACCCTTTTTCCGTCCAAGCATCGAACCCGGAGTCTTCTAACACAGTATTATTTGCAAGTCTTAATTTAAATCTCTTTTCCGATTCCAGATTCAAAATCCATTTTTTCCACGACTTTTTTCCCTCTTTGTTGGGGGATAATCACAAGCCTAGCACCTTCAAAAGTCTTTGTAAGTTCCTTTCCCTCGAAAAACCTGTCCAAAAAGACGGCTAGGCTAGCGCATTCTGAATGGGGCTGATTACCTATTGCCACGTTGAAGTCTGAAACTGTCGGCGAGAAAAATTCTCTCGGAACCTTTTGGCTTCCAACAATAACTAGGACATCTTTGCCTTGCGCCTTAATGCGCTGCATCACGTCGCTTGTTTCAATGTTTTCTCCGTAAGCCGTTAAATGAACCACCATTCCGCCCTTAGCTTTCCATTCGCGTACAACTTTCCTCCAAGGAGTGCCCATTTCAAAGTGGAAGGGGCCGCCCCAGTTTTTCACAACCTTTTCCACGGTTGCTTTTATCTTCTCATCCTCTATGTCGGATAATATGAAGCCCGAAGCACCCAGTGCTCTAGCAGTTAAAGCTACGTGGGTTGTTAGGCGAACATCCCGCTTTGGACGATGCCCCCATCTTAAGACGAAGACTTTTGGCTCTCTTTCAGTTTTGGAAGCTTTCAATTTTTCCTCCGAGTTCTTTGACACGGCCTACCACCTTTTCAACAAACCATGGAACAGCCTCAAAAACAACGTAAACTTCATTGCCAGCATATTCTATTTTTTGGATGTCTGCACGGTTGAAAAGCCATGAGATAAAGGACATAGTTTCATCCGTCACTGGAAGGTGGAATGATGCTTTTACAAAAGATTGCAAGGTTCGGGTTATTTCCTCCTTCAGCTGGTCGAGGTTAAGCCTGTAAAGGGCGGAAACTGGCACCGGTTTTGGCGCCATGTCTTTAAGCATATCCATTTTCTGTTGAAGTTCATCCCCAGATATTAGGTCAATTTTGTTTAGAGCCGTTATTATGGGGATGCCTGACGCGTCTATACGGTTTATGGTTTCGAGGCAAACTTTCAGCTTTTTCTCAACGGTGGCTGGCGGCTCGCTGACATCCACAACTAGCAGTATCAAGTCTGAGTATATGGTTTCTTCCAGCGTTGAACGAAAAGCTTCTATTAAGGTTATGGGTAAACGGTCTATGAAGCCGACAGTGTCTGTTAAAAGAAACTTTTTCCTTGAAAACTTTACAAGCCTTGTGGTTGTGGAAAGGGTTGTGAACAAGGCGTTATCGATGGGCACTTCTTCTTCAGTTAACGCTGCAAACAGGGAGCTTTTGCCAGCGTTTGTATATCCAGCCAGAGAAATTGAAGGAAAACCAAGCTCGGCTCTTCTTTCACGGTGTAACAGGCGTTTTCTCCGGATTTTTCGAAGCTTCTCCATTACGGTTTGGATCTGCCTCTTGACGGCTTCATAGTAAACGTCCGCCTCGTAAGCGCCAAGCCCCATGAAGCCCGGCTGTTCGCCCATTTTTGCTAATCGCACTTTTTCCTTTGCGCGGGCTAACTCATACTTCAGCCTAGCCAACTGAATCTGCAGTTTTGCCTCCGTCGTGGAGGCTCTTCTCGCAAATATTTCTAAAATCAGCTGGAAACGGTCTATTGCTTCGACGCCGGTTTCTTTGGCAATATTGTAGGCTTGAACCGGTCTCAAAGGGTTATCGAAAATTATTTTTTGGGCGCCAGTAGCCTTTACAAGCTCGGCTATTTCCTTGATTTTCCCGTAGCCAACCTGGTATCTTGGGTCTGGGGCACGTACTTGTTCAACCTTGCCCACAACAGTGTAGCCGGCGGACTCTGCCAAGCTTTTAAGCTCGTCTAGAGTTGAAGGTTCGCTGGGTTTGCGGCGTTGCACTATAATGGCTTTCGTTAGGTTTTCTCCTCCACCCTTTCCTTGTCAAGCTGCACCAAGTCTCCAAGGGTAAGGGGGCGGCTTGGCTGTTTAGAGATTGTTATGGCTGGAACTTTTTCTTCGGATGCTGGAACTAGAAGTTTTATTCTTAAAGCGTGCTCAAGTTTGGCTGCTAGCCTATTGTCCGGCTTAATTTTTCTTGTTTCAATCTTTTTGAGAACCGATACTTTCTCGTTTATCTTTTTGCCAAGCTCTTCATGGGTTAGCCCCATTTTCTCTCTTGCCTGTCTCACTTTCACATCGTAATCGTCCACAAGCTCAAGAGAAACTTCACTAGCCTTCTGCGTTCCAACACCAGTAGCAACTGGAGGCGGCTTTGGAGTAGCAATCTTTTTGGGTTTAGCCTCAGGTTTAGGTGGAAGCGGCGAAGGCGTTTTCGGCTCTTCCCATATTATTGTACCGTGTTTTGCACATTCACCGCACACGACCAGTTTTGCTCCCTCAATTAGGGCTTTGACTGGTTTGCCGTGGATTTTTCTTCCACAAACCTCGCAGCGCAAAGTGTGGGGCACTCCTTTGTAAACTCTTTTTAATATTTGACTCTTGGTTATGTTTATAGTTGTCGAATTACGCTTTAAAACGTGAACGGTGGCATAGGTGGAGAACCCTCTTAGACGTACCAGGAGCATAGCGGACTACCAGTTCGGGAAAGGCGTGGGCGAAAAACTGTTTCCGGAAAACGTGGAAATTGTCTATTCAAAACGCACTGGCAGAATTCGCTACATATACCTAAACGGAAAGAGGCTTGCCACTCTCCGCCCAATGGACGGTTT